>CAJXDV010000159.1 GCA_913052435.1 uncultured Pelagibacteraceae bacterium | reverse complement strand
TAAACAATCTTCTACGGTAATTCTTGCCATAAGATGAGCAATAATTAATGAAAAGACTGAACAAAATCAAGTTTTATTTTGCAAAACAGGTCTGTAATTTTTTTGAAAAATAATGACAATAATAATTGATATTGCCGTATAAATTGAACATAAGGCTGCAATATTTTCTATTGAATTCCCTAAATCAATTAATGTCCCAAAAACTACAGTGGCTAATGCTGTTGAAAATACCATTAATGAGCCTGTCAAAGCTTTAATTGATCCCAGATAATTGACACCATAAATTTCAGCCCAAAGCGAACTCATTAGAACGTTTGTTAATCCGTTTGAAATACCCATAAATCCCATAAAAACGAAAGCTGAATTAGGATGGTCAAAAATCATCAGTACTATTAAACTTAGTAACAACGGAACATTCAGCAGTGGAAAAAGTTTTCTACTAGTAAATTTATCAACCAAAAATCCTGAAAAGAATAAAGTAGCTACAGTAAGTATTGAGTAAATCATAAATGATTTTGCAATTGCAAATTTTCCCCAATCTTTAGATTCGATAATAAAGGTTTGGTTAATAACTATACCAGTAATTATAAACGATGAAGCAAGCATGGCTGGTAAAATTGAATAAAACTTTAAATCTTTTAACACTTCTTTTCTGGTCCAGCTTTTAATTGTATCAATATTTTTTTTAACATTATTTTCGGTTTTGTTTTCTCTGGAAAATATATTGATTTCTTTAATTGTAAGATAAGTGAATATTGGTAACAGCAATATAATTATAATTGCAAATCCTTGCCATAAACTTCTCCAATAGATGAACGTTAAAAAATACACTATTATAACAGGTAGAAAAAATTCACCAAAAGACATTCCTATCCACGTGTAACTTAGCGCTTTACCTCTGCTTCGTTCAAAAAATCTACTAATTGCAACTGATGCGGTATGAGTCATTAATCCTTGACCAGATAATCTTAAAAAAAATATACCTATGGCCAAAAAAATTAACCCATTAACAAATGAAAAAAAAAGAGCAGCAAGACTTAAAAAGGTAACGACTAGTAAGGAATAATTTATTAATTTCAAATCATCAATTTTTTTCCCCAACCATATTAACGTTAAACTGCTACATAATGTAGCTATACCATAGATTGTTCCAAATTCTCCATGCGTAATATTTAATTCATCTCTAATATTAGAATTAAATAGACCTATAAAAAAACTTTGTCCTATACAGGAGAAAAAAGTGAAAACAAAACCAAAAATTATTATTTTGAAATTAGATTTAACTATATCTATAATCATATTATGAGCTGTAAAGTTTCCTTTATTGGTCTTGGCGTTATGGGTTACCCCATGGCTGGATATATATCAAAAGCTGGTCATAATGTAACTGTTTATAATAGAACTAAATCTAAAGCTGAAAAATGGATAAAAGAATACAAAGGTAAAATTGCCCTAACTCCAGAAGAAGCAGCTAAAGATTCAGATTTTGTGTTTACGTGTGTTGGAAATGATAATGATTTAAAAGAAGTTGCTATCGGAAAAAAAGGAATTTTTAATACAATAAAAAAAAGTTCAATCTATATAGATAATACAACTGCTTCAGCTACAGTTGCTAGAGAGCTTTATAAAAATGCTAAAGCGCATGGTTTTGGTTTCTTAGATGCTCCTGTTTCAGGTGGACAGGCTGGAGCAGAAAAAGGAGCTCTTACAGTCATGGTTGGTGGTGATAAAAAAGATTTTGATAAAGCAAAAAATATTATTGATTGTTACAGTAAGAAGGTACAGCTGTTAGGACCTTCAGGAAGTGGCCAATTAGCAAAAATGGTTAATCAAATATGTATAGCTGGTCTAGTACAAGGATTATCTGAAGCATTAAATTTTGGTTTAAATGCAGGTTTAAAAATGGAAGACGTCATTGAAGTAATTTCTAAAGGTGCAGCACAATCATGGCAAATGGAAAATAGATATAAAACAATGATTGAAGATAAATTTGATTTTGGTTTTGC
>CAJXDV010000158.1 GCA_913052435.1 uncultured Pelagibacteraceae bacterium | reverse complement strand
GAAGTTTTAATTTGTCTTTAATAAACCATAAACAAATCAAAGATGGAATAACCATTACAGCAGTTAAAATGAAAAATGTTCCCCAGTCTCCGTTTAACCAATCAACTAGTGCTCCCGAAGATGAAGCAAGCGTTGTTCTTCCTGCGGTTCCGATAGATGCAAGCAATGCATACTGAGTTGCAGTATAAGTTCTATTAACCAACAGTGATATGAAAGCAACAAATGCTACAGTAGCAAATGCAGCAGCTATATCATCTAAAGCTACCGCCGCTCCAAAAACTAACTGGTGATTGGAAGTTACTATGTGCCATGTCCAAAAATAAAAATTAAGATCAAATTCATAAGAAACTAAAGGTATTGCTTGAACATACCAATTAAGATAAGAAAATAAAAGATTTGTTACAGCCATCAATATTCCTGCAATGAACATTGTTTTTACAGACCCAGATCTCATTGCAAATATTCCACCCAGCAATGTAAAAACAACAGTTGTTATCCAACCAACACCTTTTGAGAAAATAGCTATTTCTGATTTAGAAAATCCAATTTCTTTATAAAAAACAATAGACATACGTCCAAGAAAAGCTTCTCCAACTTTAAACAAGAAAACAAAAGCTAAAATTCCTATAGCGATGGATAGACCATTGTTTTTAAAAAAAGTTACTAAAGGTCCACCAATTCTGCCACTAATCCAACTAGCTGTTCTTTGACCCCAATCTCTTTCTGCATTTAATAATGCAATTCCTAAAATTCCCAAAATAAGTGATACAATTACAAAAGATAATAAAATTTTGAAAAAAAATACAAACACAATAAAGACTGAAGTGAAGATTAAAGCATTACGTTTAATAAAAAAGTACGATAAACCTCCCACTAGAATTGATATAATTATGTAATGCATTATATTTAATGGTAGAAATGGGAATAAATTTTTTGTTTTCGAAAATTCCGGCAAAAGTTCCAAAATGGAAAAGATAAGTAATATACCTCCTAAAATCCTTAAATAATTTCTTTTTGCAGAACCCAAGTCTTTTTCTATAATTTGGTCACTTATCCTTTGATTTTCTTGTCTTTTATTACTCAGCGTTTCATGAACAAACATTAAACCTATATTCATTAAAATAATTACTACTCCTAAAACTAAAAAAGTAGTCTGCCAGTAATCTTCAATACCCATATTTTCAAAATATTCTGCTGTGAATAAAGCAATTACTCCTCCTAACTTATAACCTGTCCACCAACCAACCACTGCCATTGCTGCTCCAGCAGCCATAGACTTTCCTTCATTTTCATTAATTTGTTCAATTCTTAATGCATCAACGGTTATGTCCTGAGTAGCAGATGCTATTGCAATAATTAATCCGACAGCAATTAATATGTAAAGTCCTGACACTGTATATATTCCAATAAATGTAAAGTTTTCTGTTGGGTTAATAAAACTCCAAACTACCAAGCTTAGTAAAATTGCAATTTGCATTAAAACTATCCATCCTCTTCTATGGCCTAGTTTTTTCGTTAAAAACGGTATTTGAATTCTATCGATTATTGGTGCCCAAAGAAAATTGAAAGCATATACAGCAAAAATTAGACCAGCCCATCCTATTGTTGATCTGCTAAGTCCTTCTTCTTTTAGCCAAAGAGATAAACTGGAGGCAATTAGTACCCAAGGAAAACCACTTATTGCTCCAAGAAGCAAAATTCTGACCATCCTTATGTCCTTGTAGACCATAAGAGAATCAATCCAGCTTTGTTTTTTTTCTATTTCCATAAACCAAATTATTAAGTCCCTTTAGCTTTTCCAAAAGCCTGGAAAGAACAATACTAACAAAGTAAATATCTCCAGTCTACCCAATAACATTGCAAAGCTTAAAATCCATTTTGCAAAATTGGATAATTCACTGAAGTTTCCGCTTGGCCCTATCATGTCACCAAGTCCAGGACCAACATTTGAAATTGCTGTTGCTGCGCCAGAAAAAGAAGTAATAAAATCTAATCCGGTAAAAGACAATAGCATTG
>CAJXDV010000157.1 GCA_913052435.1 uncultured Pelagibacteraceae bacterium | reverse complement strand
GCTGATTTTGATTGAAATACGTCTGAAATTGCATCTGTTGGACAAGTATGAGCACAAGCGCCACAAGATACACAAGAAGAATCTCCAAACAACATATCGTTATCAGTTGTAATTCTTGACTCAAAACCTCTTCCGCTCATTGTTAACACAAACGATCCTTGAATTTCATCACACGCCCTGACGCATCTTCCACAGTTAATACAATTATCTAAATTCATTCTCATATAATCATGGGAAGTATCTTTTGGTACTCTATTATGTTGTTTTGGATTATTGTATCTATGTTTTATTATTCCAAGATCATTGGCGACATCTTGTAATTCACAATTTTGGTCTACCTCACATGCATTACAGTTCATTGGATGATCTGTTAAAACCAATTCAACAATATTTTTTCTTAAATTTTTTAAATCTTCGTTATCTGTGAAGATGTGCTGATTTTCATCAACTGGAGTATGGCATGATGCTACAACTTTAGTCGGTCCATCTTTTTCCAGTGCAACTTCAACTGAACAAACTCGGCATGCTCCGTATGGTACTAAATTTGGATCATCACATAAAGTTGGAACTTTTTTTTCTCCTAGGTAGCTATTTACAAATTTTAATATGGAGGTGTGATTTGAACCAATTTCATATGGTTTACCATCTATGTAAGCAATTTTTCTTTTTTCTGCACTCATTAATTATTTTTTATTATATCATTTTTCAATTCATCACTAAAATACTTTAGAATGTTCATTATAGGAGTAGGTATCGCACCACATAATGCACAAAGACATCCTTTTTGCATAGTGATCAGTAGTTCATTAAGTAATTTTAATGGAATTTTAGCAATTTTACTTTTTGCCTGATTAAACATTTCCTTTCCTCTATAAGAACCTATTCTTCCAGGAAAACATTTTCCGCAAGATTCTTCTGCCGAAAATTCAAATAAATGATGGATGTATTCAAGCATGCTAAAATCTTTAGGAATACTAACTACACTTGCATGTCCCAACATAAACCCAGCTATAATAAATTCTTGAAAGTCTAAATTTAATTTTTCTGCCTCCTCTAAAGGCACTACCCCTCCAAGAGGACCACCTATTTGTAGGGCTTTAACAGGCTTTTTAAATCCTCCGCCTATCTCATTAACAATTTTTTTAATGGAAGTTCCCATATCGATTTCATAAACACCTGGTTTATTAAAAAAACTATCCAAACAAACTAACTTTGTTCCTGCAGATTTCTTATTTCCTATTGCTGAAAACTTTTCTGATCCATTAAGTAATATTCCTGCGGCTGCAGCAAGAGTTTCAACATTGTTTACGACTGTTGGTTTTTTATACAAACCTTCAGTAACTGGAAAAGGTGGCCTTACATCAACTTCAGCTCTTCTTCCTTCAATTGATGCAATTAAAGCTGTTTCTTCTCCACATATGTAAGCACCTTGTCCAATACAAATATTTAAATCAAATGAGAATTTTGTACCTAAAATGCTTTCACCTAAAAGTCCTGCATTTTTTAACACGTTTATTGATCCATTTATAGATTCAATAGATTTAGGATATTCACCTCTAATATATAAAACACCTTCGTTACTTCCAATTACATAACCACAAATTATCATTCCAAATAAAACTTTTAATGGCTGTTCTTCCAATAAATAACGATCAGAAAAAGCTCCAGAATCTCCTTCATCAGCATTACAAACTACATATTTTTTTTCTGAGAATGTTTTGCTACAAAAATCCCATTTCATTCCTGTTGGAAAACCCGCACCACCTCTACCACTTAAATTAGAATCTAATAAAGATTTAATAATTTCTTTTTTGTCAGTTATTAAAAATTTATTAAGTTGTTCTTTAAATTGTTCAAGATTTGATAATTTATCATCCATCAAAAAACTTGTAGAGGCAAAACTTTTTGAAAAATATTTTTGTTGTTTTATTTCCTCTCCTTTAATTATTTGATCTATTTTATTTATGTTATCTCCAGCATAATTTTCACCATTATAATGAAATGCATGATTTTCATAACAATGACCCAAACAAAACATTT
>CAJXDV010000156.1 GCA_913052435.1 uncultured Pelagibacteraceae bacterium | reverse complement strand
ATTTTACTGAATTTTTTTCAGATGCTTTTTCACCAATTTTACTTAAATGTTTATCACAAACTTCAACCACTTCAGGATCTAATTCATACCAATCAATCAATCCAAAATTTTGAGAAATACATTCTCTAGCAACACCTCCATCTCCGCCTCCAATGATTGCCGCTTTTTCTTTTTTTTGGTTTAATTTTAATCCTGCATTCACAAAAGTTGAACTGTACAAATGTTCATCGCTTTCTGCTACTTGAATTTCATTATCAATAAAAAGTGATTTACCAAACTGCTCTAATTCTAAAATTTCTATATATTGACCAGCTTTAGATTTAAAACTTTCTATAACTTTATTTACTAAATAAGATTTATGTAAACCGTGTGAGCTGTAATTATCATGGTACATATCAACAGTATCTCTATTAAATTCTTTTTTAATTATTTGAGTATGTTCAATCTCTTTTTTAATTACATCTATTGCAATTGAAGGAGAGATTTCAGCACAAGTAAAAAAATCAAAACTAATAATTTTTTTTTCAGGAAATGTATGAAAACTAATATGGCTTTCTGCCAACAAAGCTACTAACGTAAATCCTTGTGGTTTAAATTTATGCTTAGAAATTTCTAATACTGTAACTTTGGCTTTTTTTGCGATTTTATATACAAGTTCTTCAAAGAAAGAGGGTGAATATTCTTTCTTGGTACCAATTATATCTAGAGTAACGTGCTCCCCTACTTTAGCCATAAAAAGTTAAGCCTTTTTATAATGTTTTATCTTCTCCAAAATTTTTTGCATATTCGCGTATGAAAGAATCTTGGGTTTACCAATTTTTAAAGTAATTATGTACTGATGGCAAATATTTTCTACTTCTTCAGCAAGTTCAAAAGCTTGCTTCAAATTTACTCCAAACGTAATCTGTCCATGGTTTGACATCAAACAGGCTTTTCTGTTTTCTAGCGCTTTAAGAATATTTATTGATAATTCTGATGTGCCAAAAGTTGCATATTCCGCACATTTTATATCATCGCCTCCTGCTAGGGCTATCATATAATGAAATGCAGGAATTGGTTCTCCATGTGCCGAAACAGCTGTTGCATGAGGTGAATGTGCATGAACAATAGCTTTTGCTTCCTTTTTTTTTAAATAGATATCTTGATGAAATCTCCACTCAGAAGAAGGATTTAAAGATGAATTAAACATTTTAAGATTATCGTATTTTTCCTTTAAAGCTAGAAAAACAATATCTTCTGGTACAAGAGATTCGTATTTTTTACCTGATGGTGTAATAAGAAAACCTTCTACATTATCGCGAGTTACTCTTATAGAAACATTTCCAGATCTTAATGGTGATAAATTTGTGCTATTGAGTTTTTGAGCGTATTCTATTATCTGTTTTTTCAATTCTATCATATTCATTGTTATCCTACAAAAGCTACTTTATTTAAAAGATATATTAAAGGATTTAATATAAGATTTTTAAGCTTGATTTTTATTTAAATAGTATAGAAAATGCATTTTTAAAATTATGTCTGATCAGCTTAAATACTTACTTGAAGAAAGCAAAATGCCAAAGACTTGGTATAATATTGCTGCTGATTTACCACAACCTATGGTGCCACCACTTCATCCAGGAACTTTAAAACCAGTTGGTCCAGATGATTTAGCACCATTGTTTCCAATGTCTTTAATTGGACAAGAAGTTTCACAAGATAGAGAAATTGAAATTCCTGAACCTGTTAGGAAAATTTACAAACAATGGAGACCTTCTCCATTATATAGAGCAAGGAATCTTGAAAAATTTTTAGATACACCCGCAAAAATTTATTACAAATATGAGGGTGTTAGTCCAACCGGAAGTCACAAACCAAATACTGCTGTGGCACAAGCTTTTTATAATAAAGAAGAAGGAACGAAAAAAATAACTACTGAGACTGGAGCTGGTCAGTGGGGAAGTTCATTGGCTTTTGCGTGCTCAATATTTGGAATTGAATTGGATGTATATATGGTGAAAGTAAGTTTTGAACAAAAACCTTACCGTAAATTAATTATGCAAA
>CAJXDV010000155.1 GCA_913052435.1 uncultured Pelagibacteraceae bacterium | reverse complement strand
ACTGGGTTGCGGAAGAATTAAAAAAAGTTTCATATGATGGAGAATTACCTCCACTTTTAATGTTAACTAAAGGTTTGAGTATTAATGGAAATAAATATGAACTTTTAGTCGATAAATTAATCAGACTGTTATCTCAAAAGGGAATTAAAAACATAAACTTATCCGCTGTAGGTGGGCCATGTTTAGCTGTAGGTCTAGCAAATAGAGTTTATAGTGGAGTTGTTGTTGCAAATAACAATTTAGATACCGCTAACTCGTTGAAAAAGATGTTAACTACAAATTATTATCGTGTTTCAACTAGCACAGATATTAATGGCGTAGAAGTCTGCGCAGCAATAAAAAATATATTTTCTATGGCCATTGGTGCTGCGCCAGGATTAAATAAAACTGAAGGAAAAGATAATACTCATTTAAACACTTCCGCTGCACTGGTAAGACAATCTATTTATGAAATGGAGGTATTTGTAGAATTTTTAAATGGAAAAAAAGAAACTGTGAATGGTCTTGCCGGTTTGGGAGATTTATATGTTAGTTCAGCCGGAGGAAGAAATAGTAGAATGGGAGCTTTGATAGGTGATGGCATGTTGTTTTCTGAAGCTAAAAGAGACAAAATGTCTAATATTACTGTTGAGGGAGCAGAGCTAATTTTTGAAATTGGCAAGAAAGTCAAAGAAGATTTTGATGAAAAGAAACTTCCTTTAATGATTGCTATGATCGATGCCATCTTAGAAGATAAAAAATTAGAGATTAAATGGGAAAATTTTAGTTAATGAAAAAAGATTTTATTATATCAATTGATCAGGGAACGACCTCAAGTAGGACCATTTTATTTAGTTTAAAAGGTAAACCTATTTATTCGTCTCAAAAAGAATTTACTCAATATTTTCCAAAAAGTGGTTGGGTTGAACATAATCCAGAAGAAATTTGGAACACAGTCAAAAAAACCCTTAAAGATGTTATTAATAAAGCGAAAAAACTTAGGGGAAATGTTTTAACCATAGGAATTACCAATCAAAGAGAAACAACGGTTTTGTGGAACAAAAAAACTGGAAAAGCAGTTTACAATGCTATTGTTTGGCAGGACAGAAGAACGGAAGATTATTGTAGAAAACTAAGAAGACAAAACAAAGAGACTTTAATTTTTAATAAAACCGGACTTTTAATTGATCCTTATTTTTCGGGCACAAAAATCAAATGGGTATTAGACAATGTTCCTTTAGCTAAGAAACTGATGGATAAAAATCAACTGCTTTTTGGAACTATAGATAGTTTTTTAATTTGGAGGCTCACAAAGGGAGAGGTGCATGCTTCTGATGCCACAAATGCAAGTAGAACTATGATTTACAACATTACTTCGAACAAATGGGACGATACGATTTTAAAACTTTTAAAAATAAAAAAAAATATTCTTCCAGAAGTAAAAGATTGTGCTGATGATTATGGTTATACTCACCCTTTATTAACTGGAAAATCCATACCTATAACCGGTGTTGTTGGCGACCAGCAAGCAGCAACTATTGGTCAATGTTGTTTTGACCCAGGTTCTTTAAAGAGCACTTATGGAACAGGAGCATTTATTTTGTTAAATACAGGATCCAGAAAAATATATTCTAAAAATAGATTATTAACGACCATTGGTTATCGATTAAACGGCAAAACTACGTATGCACTTGAAGGTTCGATTTTTATTGCTGGGGCAGGCGTACAATGGTTAAGAGATCGAATGAAATTTGTAAAGAAAGCTCCTGAAACTGAAAAAATAATTAAATCTCTAAAAGATAATGCGGGAATTTACCTAGTTCCAGCATTTACTGGACTTGGAGCTCCATACTGGAATGCAAATGCAAGAGGAATCTTAAGTGGAATTACTAGAGATACAGGTCCAAAAGAAATAGTAAGGGCTATTATTGAGTCAGTTGCTTATCAAACCTACGATCTATTTGAGGCTATGAAGCATGATGGATTAAGACCAAAGCTAGTAAAAGTTGATGGCGGAATGGTTATGAATAATTGGTTCTCACAATTTTTGGCAGATATTATTAATGT
>CAJXDV010000154.1 GCA_913052435.1 uncultured Pelagibacteraceae bacterium | reverse complement strand
ACCATCAAGACCATAACGTGCTGCTTGCCATTTATTTGATTGAAGTATTTGTATATGTGTATCTGGATAAGGCTCAGCATTAATTAAAGTAACTACAAGACCTTGAATTAAAGCAACAATAGCAATTATTTCTTTAAAAGTAATAGGAATATCGCAAACTCTTATTTCAACAGTTCCAAATCCTGGATGAGGTCTAACATCCCACCAAAGATCCTTAACAGAACTTATAATTCCCGCTCCCTCTAAGTGTTCGGTTAAATTTTCAAAATGATTCCAATTAGTTAAATAATCTGGCATTCCTGCTAAAGGTAAAGCTTCAAAAAGCTTCGTCCTATAAGAATGAAGACCAGTATCTTCCCCTTCAAAAAATGGAGAAGATGTTGAAAGAGATAGAAGTAAAGGCAAATATATTCTTAGTGCATTATTTACTTTAATAGCATCTTCAGAATTATTGATTCCAATATGTACATGCAGTCCTTGTGATATAAAACGTTTTCCTACCATCTGAAGTTCTTTCATTATTCGCTTATATCGAGCGTTATCTGTAATAATTTGATTTTTTCCTATTGCAAAAGGATGCAGACTAGTACAATTTATTTCGGTTTCATAATTTTTTAGTATTTCATCAAGATGATTTAAAGTTTTTCTAATATCTTTTTCTACTTCTTCAATATTTGAGCAAATATTAGTATTAATTTCTATCATTGATTCTATGAGTTCGCATTTAATATTATCTGAAAATTCTTTATTTACGTCTGGAAGTACTTTTGAAGATATATTGTTTAAATTTAAATTATTTTTACCAACTAGCTGAAGTTCTAATTCAACCCCTATGGTTGGTTCTGGGCTTGAATTAAATTTAATCATTTAAAATTTATAGTTTATTCTCAAATCAAAATTACAATCTTCATAACCTTTGTTAATTGTATCAATATAGTTCTTTGGGGGGTCCTTCACAAAATATTTATGCATAATATAAAACATAATCTTTTTTTCCTCTAAATAGAAATGTTCCTTTTGATAAATATTAGGAAATTGTTCATAATTATCTAATATTTTTTCATGGAGTTTTGTGATTTCCCAAATAGCTCCTGCCACCTTAGATCCTTTTCTCTTTATCATATTGGCATAACCAAATTTATTTAATTTATTTGGATGAGAGAATATCATTTTGTAATCTTTAAGAAAAAAGGCTTTTAAATATCTTGATCCAAAACATCTAATATTTTTCATTTGATGATGATTAAGATTACTACCGTAGGCAAAATACAACATTTAATCTGTTTCTACCATTTCTATATTTTTTTCTTTTATAAATTCTAAAATTTGTGAATTGCAATTATCAATTTTGTTTTGATCTATAGATCTTAAAACTATTGATACTCCTATTTTGCCTGCTCTAAAAAATGGATAACTTCCAATATCAACATCTTTATTATTATTTTGAACATCGGTTAAAGATTTTGCTATTTCACTTTCAGCTGTTCTTAAATTTATAGTTTTGCTTAATATTGGATCTCCCCCAACTAGAACATTATTTAATCCAGCTAACATTGATTGTAAAATTGATGGAATTCCAGGTAGACAAAATACATTTTCAACATAAAAACCAGGTGCACCACTTGAAGGATCTAAAATAAGATTGGCTGTTGTTGGCATTTTTGCCATTTTTTTTCTCCCCTCATTAAATTCTACTGACTTATAATATTTCTCTAGAATTGAAAAGGCTTCCTTATGGAAACCATATTCTAAGTTGAATGCATTCGATACTGACTCAGCAGTTATATCATCGTGCGTTGGACCAATGCCGCCTGTTGTAAAAACATAATTATATTTTTTTCTTAATTCATTAACGGTATAAATAATTGCTTTTTTATCATCTGGTATTACTCTTACCTCATGGACATATATGCCTAATGAGTTTAACCAAGATGCAATTACACTTGTATTCAGATCCTTTGTTCTTCCAGAAAGAACTTCATTTCCAATAATAATTATTCCAGCAATTATTTCTTTTTTATTTGTCATTTACAAATATAAATAAATTA
>CAJXDV010000153.1 GCA_913052435.1 uncultured Pelagibacteraceae bacterium | reverse complement strand
AATGTTTTGGGGGCAGGATCGCCTTGAATTTGTTTTAAAAGAGGCTCAAAAAAATCAATGATCAAACACTTATTTAAGAAATTTTTTATTAAAATATCTAGATTGCTTGATTTTGAAATTATTGATCAAAATCAATTCACTTCTCCAACATTAAATAAATCTTTAACTGAAAACCTTTCAGCAATAAATAAAAAATCAATCGTTTTACCCTTAGGTGAAGTAAAAATTAAAAGAAAAATAAATTCATTAAACATAATTTTTAGATCTAATACCAAAGTAAATATATGGGATCAAAATAAGACAAGAATTTTTAATAAACCCAAGAGTGAATATACTCTTAGATCTTTGAATTCATTATTAAATTCTTTACAAAAAGCAAAAACTCTATTGCAAAATATTAACTTGAATTTAACTATTGTGGATGACAATTCCGACGAATCTATCATAAAAAAAATTAATTTACTTTTGAATAGATGGAAAATTGTTCCTAATATAATAAATCTAAATAAAAATGAATTTGATGATAAAATCATAAACGAAGGAAACCCTGAAACATTTGCTAATTTAGCAAGTTTATTAAAATGTTTTTTGATTGCTAAAAATGAAGCTGAGGATTTAATCTTCTTTGTAGAAGATGATTATCTTCATAAAGATACCTTGATCGAAGAAATGTTGATGACTTATGAACGTCTTGCTTCCCAGCTAAATAGAGAAATTGTATTATGTCCATCTGACTATCCTTATCTCTATGCAACGGATAGAAAAACCAATATATTAATTGGTAGTCATAGACATTGGCAATTGATCGACAGAACCCTTTGTACATTTTTAACTAGCAAAATAATCCTAGATCAGTACTGGGAAAATTTTGAGAAGAATTGTAAAAAAAGGCACGATCCATTCGAGAAATATTTGAACGAAATATACAAAGAAGAGTATTGTTTGGCACCTATTCCATCCCTATCAGCACATTTTGCAAATATAAATTCAAGTTATGGAATATCACCACATGTCGATATTAAAAAATTATGGGATCAAAATACAATATAAACAATTGTGGCCAATTATTAAAAAGTATCAAAAAACTCAAATATCAACACTTAACAACGTAAATTAACTGTATTTTGAAGACAAAACAAAACAGCCTTTAAAGTTTAATTTTAAAGGCTGTTTTAATAAATTTATTTATTGAACATCTCTTTTAATGCCTTAGCAGGCAAAAACTTGACTTTTTGTGATGCTGCAATTTGAATTTGTTCACCAGTTCTTGGATTCCTACCAATTCTAGCTTTTCTTTTTGCAACTTTGTAAGTACCGAAGCCAGCTATTTTAACTTGCTCGTCATTTTTAAGACAATCTAAAATCAAGCTAAGTATACTGTCAAAAGTTCTCTCAGCGTCCGCTTTGCTTTGATTTAACGTCGTTGCTATCTTGCCCATTAACTGTTTTTTATTCATTTTAGCCTCATTTTTGTTGCTTTATTTACTCTTGTCATAAAAACTTAAGAAATCAATGATTTTATTAGTGTATTATATAATAATTCACACAATATGTAGTTATATCAAATAACCCTTATTTTTACTGCTTTTTTCGAGAATTAAGTTTTTATATTTAGAATAGACCAATGTTCTTCAAATCATTAAATGATGCGAAAAGCATTAACGAAAATAGCAAAAATAGACCGATTCGAAAAAATCCTTCTTGTGTTTTTTGCCGTAAAGGTCGACCCAATAGTTTCTCAAAGAAGTAAAACATTAAATGACCTCCGTCTAACATTGGAATGGGAAACAGATTAATTAAACCAAGACTTATTGATATATAAGCCATTACACTTAAAAAAGGAACAATGCCATATTCAGCAACTTGCCCGGTGATTTTCGCTATTCTAATTGGCCCTCCTAATTGAGAGGAATCTCCTGAACCCGTTATCATGCTTCCTAAATATTTTAGAGAAGTTGCAATTACAAAAAAAATCTCTTTTACAGAATAAAATATTGCTTTGGTTGGACCTAGTTTTACATTGTTAAATTCATTATTAAATGGAGCCAGTTTAATTCCAATCATTCTTTTTTTAATTTTATTTCCCAAAGAATCTTTGCTTTCA
>CAJXDV010000152.1 GCA_913052435.1 uncultured Pelagibacteraceae bacterium | reverse complement strand
AATGTTCACCGTGAGCAAAGTTAACAATATCCATTAAACCAAATATTAAACTCAAACCTGCTGCAATTAACGCATAAATCAATCCCATCATTAATCCTGTTACTGCCGCTTGTAAAATAATTTCTGATGTCATCTATTAAATATAAATATTCATTGAATACAAAAACATTGAATTGATATCACATATAGTATTAGATTGTATTTTAAAAAAACAAATAAGAGGGAAAAATAAATGAGAAAATTAATACTTTCAGTATTCGCTTTTTTATCATTGGTTTGCGCACCTGTGATTAGTGCAGCAGAAGATGTTAAAATAGGAGTGCTATATCCATTAACTGGTCCAGTTGCTCAAGTTGGTAAGGACGCGGTAGCAGCTGTAAAAACTGCTTTGGATATTATAAATAACAGTCACAATATTTCTGGAATGCCTTTAGCAAAAGATGCAGGACTAAAAGGTTTAGGAGGTGGAAAAATATCAATTGTTGTTGGTGACCACGGTGGAAAACCTGATGTCGGTGTTGGAGAAACAGAAAAAATGTTAAACTCTGACAAAGTTAATGCAATGTTTGGTGCTTATTATTCTTCCGTTACTGGTGCTGCTAGCCAAGTTTCTGAAAGAGCAGGAATACCTTGGGTAAATGGTGAGTCAACATCACCTAAATTAACAACTAGAGGATTTAAATATTTCTTTAGAGTAACTCCACATGACGGTGAATTTACTCAGTTAATGTTTGAATTCATGAATGATTTTAACAATAAGAATAACAATAAACTTAATACTGTTGGAATTATTCACGAAGATACTCTTTGGGGATCTGATAGCGGTGGAACACAAAATAAAATGGCAAAAGATCAAGGTTACAAAGTTGTGGAAAAAATCAGTTATAAAGCAAAAACGACTACGTTAAGTTCTGAAGTACAAAGATTAAAAGCAAAAAACCCAGATGTTTTATTGCCTTCATCTTATACAGCTGATGCATATTTATTCTTAAATACAGCTAAAGAACTTGATTACAATCCAAAACTTTTAGTTGCTCAAAATGCTGGTTATACGGACCCTAAATTTATAGCAACAATGGGAAGTAAGTCGGAAGGTGTAATAACAAGATCACCATTTAATACTGACTTAGCTACTACAATTCCAATGATTGGTACTGTAAATGATCTTTTCAAAACACATTCTGGTGGAAGAGACTTGTCAGACGTACCAGCAAGAGCATTCACTGGTTTTATGGCTCTAGCTAATGCAATTAATAATGCTGGATCAACAGATCCGGAGAAAATAAGACAGGCACTAGTCAATCTTGATATGTCTTCTGATTCTTTAATTGTTCCTTACAGAGGAATTAAATTTGGAGCAGACGGTCAGAATGAGAAAACAAGAGGAATTTTAATGCAAGTTCAAAATGGTAAATACTGTACAGTATATCCGTTTGAGTTAGCAGCTTGTAAACTAAAATATCCAATGCCAACCTGGTCTCAAAAATAATAAATAATTAGATTTAAAAAAGGCGATCGTTAATAACGATCGCCTTTTTTTTTGTTTAGAATATAATTTAATTATTTTGGATTGAATTATATAGATTTTCTAATATTATAAATTCATCTTGATTGAACAATCCTTAATTTTACTACAGATAATTTTTATTGATATAATTCTAGCTGCAGACAATGCTATTATTATTGGATTGATAGCGGCTAGTTTTGTTCCTAAAAATAGAAAACAAATAATTTTTTGGGGAGTAGCTGGTGCTTTGGTATTTAAAATAATCTTTGCGATATTTGCTACTTATTTGTTTAAATTTTATTTTATAAAAATTCTTGGTGGCCTTCTATTAATTTGGATAGTAAATGATTTAAGAAAAGATTTGTTTGAAATTAAAAAAATTAAATCCCCAAAGAAAAAATCAATGGAACCTTCATATATACAAAGTATTTATAAAGTATTATTTGCGGATATAACTATTAGTTTTGATAATGTAATTGGTGTAGTTGGTGCAGCCAAAGATTATTTTGCTTTTATGATTTTTGGCCTTGTTTTGTCGGTGGTTTTAACAGGTGCACTTGCTACCTATCTGGCTAATTTTATCCAAAAAAATCTTTGGATTGCTTATG
>CAJXDV010000151.1 GCA_913052435.1 uncultured Pelagibacteraceae bacterium | reverse complement strand
AATAAAAATAATAATCTCATGTTACATGCCTATTCTATAAAATTTATGATCAATGAAAAAAAATATAAATATACTGTAAATGTACCAGATTATTTCAAAAAAATGTTATTAAAAAAAAGATTAACTTTATTTAAAAACTCTTAAAAAATTATCAATTATTCTCTGGTTTATATATTTATAGTTGTTTTTTTTTACTGAACAAAGATTAGTTATTCCTTTACCGTATATGCCACAGGGTACTATATTTTTATAAACCTCAAGGTCATTAGAAATATTTATGGAAAAACCGTGAAACGCAATCCATCTTTTAACTCTAATTCCGATTGCTGCCACTTTCTTTGCGTTACCATTAACATTTACCCAAATACCAATATTTTTTTTGTCATTAAACGATTTAATTCCATATTCTTTTAAAATTTTAATTATACAATTCTCAATATGTTTTATTAGTTTTCTAATATCCTTTCCCCTTTTATTAAGATTTAATACAAAATAAACAACCTTTTGACCTGGTCCGTGATAAGTAATTTTTCCACCTCTTGAAGTTTTTGATACGCTAATTGTTTTATTTAATATTTCATTTTCTTTTGAGCGAGTTCCTGCAGTAAATATTGGCTTATGTTCTAAAATCCATAATAATTCAGGTTTTTTTCCATTTATTACATCTTCTACTCTTTTTTCCAAAAATTTTAGAGCAAGGTTATAATCTATCAGTTTTCTACTTTTTTTAACTTCGATTGCCATTTTAAAATTGTAATTATTAAATATATAAATTAATAGTTCAGCTAATTATTTAATACAAATATTATGGTTTTAGTTAAAAAAATAAAGGACAGAAAAGTTAATATTGAGTTTAATAAAGAATTTATTAAAGTTATTAACGAAAAAATAAAAAATCAAGATACTGATTTTTTAGCTAAATCATTAAAGGAATTATTACCCGCAGATTCCGCAGATATTATAGAAAATTTGAGTCTAGAAAATAGATCTAAATTAATCGAACTTGAAGGATTTAATATAGATCCTGAAATATTTGTTGAACTTAACGAGTCCATTCAGACTGAAATTTTTTTACTTTTATCCGTAGAGTCTATTGCTAGCTTATTAAAAAAAATGGAGTCTGATAATGCACTTAAGATTCTTGAAAATTTGGATCAATCAAAAAAAGAAACCGTTTTAAATAGATTGCCTCCAAAAGACAGATTTTTATTAGAGGAAAGTCTAAGTTATCCCGAGGATACTGCTGCAAGAATTATGCAAAGAGAATTTACTGCTATTCCGAGCAATTGGTCGGTCGGACAAACAATAGATTATTTAAGAGAAAATAAAGATTTACCAGATGAGTTTTTGGAAATCTTTATTGTTGACAGTGATTTTAAACCAATTGGAACAGTTCCTTCATCAAAAGTATTAAGAACTCCAAGGGAGACAAAAATGGATTTAATTATGAGAGAAATGCAAGTTTTGATACCTGTTAATATGGATCAAGAAGAGGTGGGACATACATTTGAAAATTATAACCTTACTTCTGCTGGAGTAGTAGATAAAAATAATAAGTTAGTTGGAATGATTACTAGTGATGATATTTTAACAGTAGTAAAGGAAGAGGCAGAAGAAGATGTCCTTAGACTTGCTGGAGTAGGTGATGAAGAAATTACAGATAGTATTCTAAAGAAAACAAAAAGAAGATTTAATTGGCTGCTATTAAATTTGTTTACAGCTTTGTTGGCGACTTGGGTAATAAGCAAATTTGGTGCCACAATAGAACAAATGGTTGCTCTAGCTTTTTTAATGCCAATAGTTGCCTCCATGGGAGGTAATGCAGGCATGCAAACTTTAGCTGTTACAGTTAGAGCCATAGCTACTAAGGAACTTTCTTCAGAAAATTTTACTAGAATAGTATCAAAAGAATTTGTAATTGGAATTTTAAATGGGATAATATTTGCAATAATTACTGGAATTGTAGTTCAAGTTTGGTTTAAAGAGATTAATTTAACAATTATAATTGCCATTTCCATGATACTTAATATGATTGTTGCTGGACTATTCGGAATTTTGGTTCCTGTCTCGCTAAAGAAATTTAATATTGATCCTGCTATTGCTTCTAGTGTTTTTGTAACAACCATTACAGATGTGATAGGATTTTTATCTTTTTTGGGTATTG
>CAJXDV010000150.1 GCA_913052435.1 uncultured Pelagibacteraceae bacterium | reverse complement strand
GATAGGTTTTTTTTTACAGATTTTTAGTAATTTTTTAGAATAAGTTTTGTAATTCTTTGCACCTGAAAATCTCATCAAAGTAGGATTAGTAGTAAAGCCGCTGACCAAGGAATTTTTATTAAATTTTTTAATTATTTTAATATCTGCTGTATCACAAAATATCTTGGTTTTAAAAAATTTCTTATTTTCCATATGTTTGTTTTTCTATTTTATGTATAATTTTACTATTGGCGGAAGCGATCCGATTTGAACGGATGGTAGAAGTTTCCCTCTACGACGAGTTAGCAACCCGTTGGTTTAAACCAGGCTCACCCACGCTTCCTTAATAAATGTTTAACTGGAAAAAATTTAATATTCAATATTTATATAGTATTTTTCTACAATTTTGTATGAAAATTCATTAGATATTTTTGACAAATTTAAAGCTGATAAAGATCACTATATAATATACTTAATCATAGTGAATTAGAAATTTTATGCACAACATAATCTTAACAGGTGTAAATAGTTTTCTTGGAAATCATTTTATTCAGGAATTTAAGAAATCTTATTATATTAATTGCTTGGTACGTCCAAATTCGAAACGCGCCAAGCATTCAAACATTAAATATTGTGAGGTAGACTTTTTAAATCCTATTTTCAATAAAAGTATGTTTAATAATATTTTTGCTGTAATTCATATCTTATCTATCAAATCCTCAAATCATCCTGACATATTCAGAATAAATGTAGATTTCACAAAAAAATTAGTTGAGGCCGCTCTTTTATATAAGGTACAAAAGTTTATTTATATAAGCAGTGAATCTGTTCAATTACCTGGAGAAGATTGCTATACAAAATCTAAAAAAAAGGCAGAAAAAGAGGTAGCTATTCATAATAATCATCTCATCCTTAGACCAACAGTAATTTATGGCAAAAAAAATACATCAGATATAGGTTTTTTAATAGCCCTGATTAAGCGCATACCCATTGTACCTATTGTAGGAAATGGAAAACAATTGATTCAACCAGTCTCTGTGGAGGATGTCGTAAAATGTATAGATTCGGGATTGCTACACAATATCTCAGGAATTCATTTAATTGCTGGACAAAATTCTTTGAAATATAGAGAAATCATCAAAGTTATTTCAATGGCATTGGGAAAAAATACAATGGTCATTCGTATGCCTTTTGCAATAGGCTATATAATAGCAAAATTCCTTGCCCTACTTAAACTACGCTTTCTTCAAAAATCTCAAATAGATAACTTAAAAATTAATAGAGTGTATTCTATGGATGAGACAGAGAAAATATTCCGATTGAAATTCTCAGATCCGAAAGAAGGAATATACCGAATTGCAAAATGAAAAAGAGATGGACAGTAGATATAGTTTTTCCCGTTTATTATGACAACATAGATATTCTGGAAGATTCTACAATTGAGGTTTTGAAGCATGTAAAAAAAATCCAGGATTCATATTTATTCAAGATAATCATTTCTGTAAACGGGCCTAAGTCCGACAAAATTATTGAAAAAGCTAAATCAATCTGTCGAAAAAACGATTCTGTTTCATGTATATATATAAAAAATCAAGGCAAAGGCTATGGTGTACTAAACGCATGGAGGAATAGTTCTGCTGATATACTTGCTTATATGGATATCGATCTTTCTACTTCATTGAAGTCTTTTAATTTCTTAATAGATGAAATTAGAAAAGGCGCGGACATCGCAGTAGGTTCAAGATATTTAACAACATCAAAGATAAAAAGATCTTTGCGAAGATATGTTTTGTCCAGGATCTACCATATTTTCTTGATAAACATGTTCTTAAGATTGCCAATTAAAGACGTTCAATGTGGTTTCAAAGCGATTCATAAAAATGCATTTCTGCGATTGTCTTCTGATATCTCAAATCAAGTATTTTTCTTTGAAGCAGAGATGTTGTATCTAGCGCAAGGTTTAAAAATGAAGATCGTGGAGATTCCTGTCTTTTGGATAGAATGCGAAGTAACGGGGGTAAAACTTATTAGAACTAGTATTTCCTTTTTCTTAAACGTTTTAAGAATAAAATTCAGACATTTGTTTAAACAAAAAAAGTAACAGTTAAATAATTAAGATAATATCGCTCACCAAAGAAAAAAATAACTGGAGCGATAGAATTCAAACCTATGAATGTAGGATCTAAAAAATT
>CAJXDV010000149.1 GCA_913052435.1 uncultured Pelagibacteraceae bacterium | reverse complement strand
ACGGAAAAATATCAATTTTTAACAATGAAAATGCCACCACAACAGAATTTAGGAATTACTATAGAAAAAATAAATTAAATTTTCGATCTCAAGAAGCAATTTTTAACAACAGACCTGTGAGAGGTAAACTGGCGAAAGCAAAAATTTATCATTTTGGCCCCCTAATTTTTAACGACATAGATATCACACTCTATAAAGCAGTTAAAAAACTAAATGGAATAAAAGTCATAGATATTCAAGGATTGCATAGAAACATTAGAGAAAAAAAGATTATTGGAAAAAAAAATACTATGATAAAAAAATTCTTGCAAAATTTTAATATTTTAAAATGTGATACCAAAGAATTGCATTTAATTAAAGATTCTAATGATAATAATAAAATAATTAATTATCTCTTCGATTTAGGTTTATCTGAAGTAATAGTAACCAAAGGCTTTTTTGGTTCTACAATTTATTCTAAATCGGAAGGGAAAATCAGCATTCCATCATTCATACCAATCAAAGTTATAGATTCAACAGGCTGTGGAGATACTTATACTGCAATTTACTGTTATGCTAGATTAAAAAAATATTCCATCTACCATTCAGGATTGCTAGCTAGTGCAGGCTCAGGTATGAAAACGGAAAAAACTGGGGGTTTAAATAGTTCTTTTAAAATGATTAAAAAAAGAGCTAATTCAATATGTCAAATTTGAAAAGAAAAAATGAAAAATAAAAATATAGACACCGCTGTTATTTTAGCTGCTGGAAAAGGTGAAAGAATATCAAACACAGACGAGTTTGTTGCAAAACCATTAATTAAAATTTTTGATGTAAGCTTAATTGAAAGATCAATTAAAAATTTAATTAATAATTTAAATGTAAAAAAAATATATATTGTTACCGGTTTCAATCATGAGGAAATAAACGATCATTTGGTTAAATTAAAAAATAAACTTTCTCTAAATGTAGAGGTTGTGTTTGCAAAGAATTGGGAAAAAGGTAATGGTGCAAGTTTTTTAGCCATTTTAGACAAAATGAACCATCAACAATTTTACTTGTTAATGGCAGATCATTTATTCAACAATGAATTTTATAATGCCATCTCAAAATATAAAATGAATAATAAATCCTATCTAATTATTTCAAGAACTTTATCCTCTCTGAACGATTTTAATGATGCAACTAAAGTTAATGTTGTCGATGACAAAATAAATGATATTGGAAAGTCTATAAATGATAATAATGCTTTTGATACTGGTTTTTTCATATTAAATTCCGATGAATTTAACAATGTTAATAAATTATCAGTCAGAGAAAAGCTTTCTTTAAGTGAAGTCATTCAAGAATTGGTGCAACAAAAAAAATTATATTTTATTGAAGTTCCTGAAGATAGCTGGTTTGACATTGATACAAGTCAGGATTTGACTAAAGCAAAAAATTATTTATTAAATAATTCAAGTTCTAAAATTAATGATGGTTCAATATCTAAGTATATAAATCGACCAATATCTAAATGGATGACATCTAAAATAATAGATTATCCATTAACACCTAATCAAATTTCTATTGCTGTATTTTTTATTTCTGTTTTTTCAGGTTTAATAATTTCAATAGAAGGTTATTTTTTTCTGCTGTTGGGTGCTTTGTTGGCGCAATTGTCTTCTATATTAGATGGTTGTGATGGTGAAATTGCAAGACTGAAACTTTTAGAAAGCAAGTTCGGTGGATGGTTCGATCGAGTTTTAGACCGCTATAGTGACTTATTTATATTAATGGGTTTAACATTTCACACATATTTTATTCATAAAACATTAACTGTGTTTTTTATTGGATTTATTGTGGTTGGTGGAAAAATAATTTCAAGCTACACTGCTTTTGTATATGATACTGTAGTTTCTGCTCATAACAACTTCCGAATTGGAAGAGATTTAATAATATTTATCATATTGATAGGTGCGTTGTTTAATATTCCATATATTACATTGGTAGCTTTGGCATTTATTGTGAATGTAGAAGTATGCAAAAGATTGTGGATATTAAAAGATAAACTAGATTATTAATTTTTGTCTTTAGTATCTATTTCCATCCATAATGGCCAATGGTCAGATGCAGTTATATTTCTATCTATATAGGTTCTTTTAATTTTAGGTAAAAGATTTTTTGATACAAAACAGTGATCAATGCTGTCACCATCAACGTTGGTGCCTCTA
>CAJXDV010000148.1 GCA_913052435.1 uncultured Pelagibacteraceae bacterium | reverse complement strand
GTTTTTTGGTCTAAGTTTTTTTTAATTTCTTCTATTTTTTCTTTTGAAACTACTATTTCTCCATCGTACTTATCAAATTTCTTTCCAAGTTCGATGCAACCTTCTTCTTTTGATTTATCTATGTCTTTTAATATACCTTCTACAATTTCTCTTGTTTTAGTGTCATCGGTTGATGATGTTTTAGGTGATTTTTTTAAATATTGTATTGCCATTGTTTATTTTTTGTTGAGCTTTTAAATTATAATTAATCTTTTTTCAATAAACTATTAGTCTAAAGCAACAACAGCAGCAGCAATCGAGGCCAACCTTGCTGTAGCATCATCGGATCTACTGGTTATTACAACTGGGACTTTACCACCTACTACTACTCCAGCAGCGCATGCTCCCATAAAATAGATCATCATTTTTACTAGAGCATTTCCAGTTTCTACATTTGGAACCAACAATACATCAGCTTCACCCGCCACAATATTATTTATTCCTTTAATAGCGGCTGATTTTTTTGAAATACTATTGTCAAAAGCCAAAGGTCCGAATATATCCGCATTAAAATTTTCCTTTTGTGCCAAACTGGTAATTTCTTTTGCATCAATTGAGCTTTGCATGCTATCCAATACTTCTTCTGTTGCTGATAAAATTGATATTTTTGGTCTTGGAATATTTATTCTATGACAAAAGTCTACAACATTACTTAAAATATGCATTTTTGTTTTTATATTTGGATTTACATTTAATGCACCATCAGTAATTATTAAAGGCTTATCATCTTTTTCTAATGTCATATGCCAAATATGACTGAACCTAGTTTTGCCGAGCAACTTATATTCTCTCTTTAAAACTTCCTTAATTAAAACATCAGTATGAATATGACCTTTAACAATTATTTTTACTTTACCTTTAGATGCCAATTCTGCTGCAACTTTGGCGGTATTATTTTCAACAGTTTCATTGATTATTTCAAATTCAGAAATATCAAATTGAAGTTCATCAGCACATTTTTTTATTTCATCTTCATTTCCAATTAGTACTGGAATAATTAAATTTTCCTTAACAGAATCCATAACCGATAACATCGGTAATTTTTTTCCTGCATTTACAATTGCAGCTTTAACACCTCTTTTTTGATGCGCAATATCAAGTAAATTTATTGGACAAACTGTTAGTTTATCTGAAAGCATAAGATTTCTTATATACTAAAATAAAATAAAACTTACATATGATTTTTTTATTTGATAAAGTTAAACCATGGAAGTTGTAACAAAAATAGCACCAATTGCCCTAGCATTAATTATGTTGTCTTTAGGCTTGGGTTTAACTCTTAGAGATTTTACAAGAGTTTTAACTCAACCAAAGGATTTTATTATAGGTTTAATCTGTCAGTTAATAATTCTTCCTATAATCGCGTTTATTTTAATAAAAATATTAAACACGCCTGTTGAACTTGCTTTGGGTGTTATGATTATTGCTGCCGCTCCAGGAGGAGTTACCTCTAATGTTTTAACAAAGTTTGCAAACGGCGATGTTGCGCTTTCTGTATCTCTTACAGCAATAATAAGTTTAATTAGTATTATTTCGGTACCATTTATTGTATTTAAATCAGCTGATCTTCTTCAAATATCCCATGCTGGATCTGATATTTCAATGATTGGAATATCATTAAAAATGTTTTTTGTGGTTACTCTTCCGGTTGTAATTGGAATGACTATAAGAAAATTTGCAACAAATATTGTAACTAGAAATGATTTATCAATTCAAAGAATATCAATTATTTTATTTATAATTGTATTTGCAGCTATCTGGATTGAAGAATGGGAAAATATAATGTCCTATTTAAATCAAGCAGGATTAGTTACTTTAATTTTGAATGTGGTTATGATGATAGTTGGTTTTTATGTTGCCAAAATGTTTGCAAGCGGTATAGCGCAAAGAAAATGTATTTCTCTTGAATGCGGACTTCAAAATGGAACTTTGGCAGTATTTGTTGCCACTCAAATTTTCAGTGACATTATTTATATTATTCCAACAGCAGCCTATGCATTAATAATGTTTGCAACTTCAATTATTTTTATTTTTATTGTTAGAAATTTGAACTAACACTTATCTGATTAAAAGACTTAGAAATAAATTCGCTTAGATTTATTAAGTTTTTGTCTTGAAGTATAAATAATGGTTCATAATTTTTTTTACTCATTTTTACATGTAATAAT
>CAJXDV010000147.1 GCA_913052435.1 uncultured Pelagibacteraceae bacterium | reverse complement strand
GTATTTATTGATCCATCAAATGAAAGATTAAGTGCATAATGTTAAATAGAGAAAACGCAATCCAATCGCTCAATAATAATCAATTTAAAGAATTAGGAGATAAGGTATTCTGTATAAAGATTAAAGAGCTTCCTTTTGTGAAAAAAATAAATTTACGTCTTGACCCAAATAACAAGGATTGCATTTCATCATATAGTGAAATTCTTAGCACTATGTTACCCACAAAGGCTAATACATATTCTATAAATGCTATAAACGAAAAAGTAATTTGGTTAGGTCCAGATGAATGGTTAATTGTTAGTGATGATGATAATGCGTTTTTAAAATTACTAAACAAAATTAAGAATCTTGAAGAAAATGTAACGGATGTATCAGAAAATAGAACTATCATTCGCATACGTGGAAAATATATCTATGTTCTTTTATCGAAATTTCTAGTTTTAGATTTAGAAAAAAATTTATCAACTAATTCATCTTGTGCACAAACATTATTTGTAAAGGTGCCAGTACTTTTAGTCAGAAACCATCACGATGGAACTCCAGAAATTGATATATTTGCAAATAGGTCTCATGCAAATTATATTTACAGTCTTCTTGTGGATGGAACAAAAAATCTTGATTTTTAAATTATTAATTACATTTTCTTTAATTATTTACAGCTCTTCTTCTTTTTCTGAAAAAATAATAGAAGGAAAAGCAATAATAATTGATGGTGATACAATTCATATAGGTAAAAATAAAATTCGCTTACATGGAATAGACGCGCCAGAAACAAATCAAACTTGTACCATCAATAATGAAATATGGAATTGTGGTATTGAATCTACAATAGCTCTAGAAAAATTTGTTTTAGAAAAAAAAGTATACTGTGAAATCATTGATGTCGATCGATATAAAAGATTTGTTGGAATATGTTTTGCAAATAAAATTAATATTAACCAATATATGGTTCAAAATGGATGGGCTATTGCTTATCGCTACTATTCATCTGATTATATCAATGATGAAAATATTGCAAAAAATAATATAGCTGGTATTTGGCAAGGAAAATTTCAAGACCCTTATTTATTTAGAAAACAGCAAAAAAATTAATATCTAAATATATATTTCAATAATAATTGATATTATTAACTAATTATGATTAAACACCTTAATGTTTGAAAAAAAATCACCTACGCCCGACTCAAATGATAAGCCAGATGTTTTCAGACCTGCTAAAGGATCTTCAAAGGTTATAATAGGAAATGGCGTTAAACTTAAAGGTGAAATTACTGATGCTGATGAAGTTCAGATTGATGGTAGTGCAGATATTACTGTGAGTGCGGATAATTTAATTATTGGAAGTACAGGAAATCTAAAAGGAACGATACAAACAGCTAACGCTGATGTATGGGGAGATATTGATGGAGATTTAAAAGTTTCTGGAACTTTAACAATTCAAGAACAAGGTTCCGTTTCAGGTAGCGTAGAATATCAAAGTTTACAAATCAAACTTGGTGGAAAAATAAAAGGAGATGTTAAAGCTTCTGAGAAAGTTAAGAAAATAACTGATGCCCCTACATTTGATTCTTCTTCATTGCAAGATTCTGTTAAAGAAAAAAAATCCTAGTCATTTATTTTATTATCAACCAATATCTATAAATATTTAGTTTCTTATCGTATCTACTTTTGGTACAGTTGCTAAATTAGTGAGGATTTTTTTCCTTTAACGATTCAATAATTTCTTTTTGTTCATTTATTACTTGCTCTAACTGTGATATTTTTTCCCTTTTTTCAATATTGAGTGATTGTATTTCCATATTGAGTGATTTCAATTGTAAATTCAATTCTAAATTTTTCTTAAACACATCTTCGTATTCATTTAATATTTTCTCATTTTCTTTTTTATGTTGCAAAATTACTAAATTTAACTCTTTAACTTTTTCTTTCCTTGCATCTTCTGTGATTTGTAAATTTTTTTCTATTTTAGAATTTAGAGTATCTAATGATACTAACAATTTTTTATTTTCTTTTAATAAATAATTTTTTTCTTCTGTTAAAATATTTAACTGCTTTTTTAATGATATAATTCGATGATCACGAAAAACAATTTTTTGCTCTTTTTCAATGATTTTTAATTCAAATTCTTCTCTATTTATGCTTAATTGTTCTTTTTCAACAGCACTATCCGTAGCGTCGATTTTATTATTTATTTCTATTTTTTCATCATCAACACTGTAACTAAGGTAAATAATAGTTAATGAAATTATAATCAA
>CAJXDV010000146.1 GCA_913052435.1 uncultured Pelagibacteraceae bacterium | reverse complement strand
AAATGGCCAAAAGCATATGAGAATAGCTTTATTCGTTTGTGAGAATTTTAAAATGATCCCGGCAGGAATCGAACCTGCATCTGATCCTTAGGAGGGATCCGTTATATCCATTTAACTACGGGACCATAATAAAATTTAGCATTTTTAATCTAAAATTTAAATGAAATTTAAAAAAGTATTATCAATCAAGGATATTAAAAAATTAGAAATTCAAGAATTTAAAAGAAGAGGCAATTCTTTTTCATTGATGAAAAGCGCAGGAACAGCTGCGGCCAAAATCATATTAAAGTTAATAAAAAAACAACCAATAATTGTTGTCTGTGGTCCGGGAAATAATGGTGGTGATGGGTTTATCTTGGCAGAACACTTAAGAAAAAAGGGTTACAAAGTTGACGTATTTTGCTTACAAAAAAAATATTACAAAGGTGATGCGCTAAAGGCACTAAATCAATTACAAATCAAAAGCAAAAATATTTTAGATCTTAAAATAAAAAAAAAATCAGTCATAATCGATTGTTTATTTGGAACTGGGATCAGTAGAAATGTTTCTGGTTTTTTAAGAAAAGTGATATTGAAGATTAACAAATCAAAACAAAAAACTATTTCAATTGATATACCCTCAGGCATACATGGAGATACAGGAAAAGTTTATGGTTACGCAATTAGGGCCAACGTAACATTGGCACTTCATTCAAAAAAAATCGGACATACCCTATATCCTGGCAGAAATTATTGTGGAAAAATTATTGTTGTAGACATAGGAATGTCTAAAAAATTTAACAATTATATTGAATAATAAATTTTGGATACTTGCGGAGATACCATCTCCGCAAGTAAGGCTTTAGAAATTACTTAATTGGTATAAGTTTTCTTTTCTTCTGTTCTGGAACGATTTTTTCACAGTTAATCGTCAATAGACCATCCTTGATTTCAGCGCCTTCCACTTTTATATCGTCTGCAATTGTGAAAGATCTTGAAAATGATCTTTGAGAAATACCTCTGTGAATAATCTCTCCATCCATGTCCTTTTCAACAGCTTTATCAACTTTTTTTGTCTTAACTGTTAAAAGATTATCTTCATACTCAACTTCAACATCATCTTTGTTAAAGCCAGCAACCGCTACTTCAATAGCGTATTTGTCTTTACCAGCTTTTCTGATGTTATATGGCGGGTAGTTAGACTGTGTCGACAAACCACCATCACCTAGTAACGACTCAAATTGATCAAACATATTGTCAAAACCAATTGAGAATGGTCTAAGCGAGTTAAAGATTGATAGATCCTTACCTGTCATAATAATATCCTCCTTTCATAGCAAGGTTATTTTTTTGTAAGCCCCATTAGGCGACCTACATTAATTTATGTAGAAACTATTTTTTTAATTTCAAGACTTAATTAATTTTTTATTCCAGCTGTTTTTAGAATAAAACTAAATTCTTCGGCAAGTTCTTTAATAGAATTATCCCTGCCACTCGGACCACCATGAGATGCAGCTTTCATTTTGCATTTAAGTAATTGTAAATTTTTGTCACTTTTTAGTTCCCGTAGCTTAGCTACATATTTGATTGGCTCAGAATACAAAACACGACTATCAAACAAGGATGTTGTAACAAGCATAGGAGGATAGGAAGTTCTTCTTAGATTGTTATATGGCGAATAAGATAAAATGGATTCAAAATATTTTTTACTTTTAATTGGATTGCCCCATAATTCCCACTCGGATGGGGTTAGTGGTAATTTTTCATTTAGCATAGTCGTTAGAGGATCGCAGAATGGAACTAAAAGCAGCATTGAAAAAAATAATTCAGGAGCCATATTTGCAACTGCTGTACCCGTCAAACCTCCCGCTGAGCCACCTAAAAAACAAATTCCACCTTTATAAGTATATTTTTGTTCAATTAAATGATTGGCAACAGCAATATAATCCAAAAAACTATTTTTCTTACGTTCAAAAAGGGCTTCTTTGTGCCAGTGTTCACCCATCTCACCACCTCCACGAACATGTGCGATTGCGAATGTTATACCGCGATCAACTAAACAAAATCGTGAAGAACCAAAAGAAACCCCAACCGAATGTTTGTATGCCCCATATGCATAGAGAACCATTTTAGATTTACCATCTAGCAAGATATCTTTTCTCCTAACCAAAGTAATTGGTATCATTCTACCATCATGGGATTTTGCCTTTAATCTTTCCACTACGTATTTGTCGGGATCATGACCCGAAGGTATCTCAACTTCTTTAACAAGTTTTTTCTCTTTAGTGATAATATCATATTCGTATA
>CAJXDV010000145.1 GCA_913052435.1 uncultured Pelagibacteraceae bacterium | reverse complement strand
TTTCACTAAGTATTTTCTAAACAATACTCTGTTAGGACAGCATCTGCATCTTTCTTCAACTCTGGTAATTATTTTTCTTGCAATTTCTGCTTTAATCGTTCTTTTCTCACAATATTTGTATAATTCAAAGTATCTTTTATTAATCTTGAATTGAAAAATATTATTTAAAACATTAGTATAATATTGAATTATGAAAATAATTGAAAATTTATTAGAAAAGATAATGTTTGCCTCTCGATGGATTATGGCTCCAGTTTATCTTGGGTTAATAGTCTGTTTAATTTTTTTATTATATGTCTTTATTCATGAAATAATTGTTTTTATACCTCTAGCTACTAGCGCAGGAGAATCTGGTGTTATTTTATTTGTCTTAAATTTAATTGATCTGTCTTTAGCGGGAAATTTATTGCTTATGGTTATTTTTTCTGGATACGAAAATTTTGTATCTAAAATTGATGTTGGTAATCATAAAGACAAGCCATCATGGATGGGCAAGGTTAATTTTGCAAATTTAAAATTAAAACTAATTTCTTCAATTGTGGCCATATCAGGAATACATTTGCTTAAAATATTTATGAGCCTTGATCAGTATACCAAAGAACAAGTAATACTTTATATTTCGGTTCACCTTGCGTTTGTTTTAAGCGGCGTCCTTTTAGCTTTTATGGATTACATTATTGGAAAGACTGCCAAGCATTCATAATTTGTTTAACGGTGAGGATTTAGTTATTTTTATAAGAGAATATGATCATATATACGACTATTAGTTTTCTGATTTAGTTTTAATTATTTCTTTAAGCAAAACATCAATCCCAGATTTTTCCTGATAATCATTTTTTACTAAATGATGAACCCTGCCGTCTGAAAATAGTTTTTTAGCAATATCAGTAGATTTTTGATTTTTATCGTCATAAACGCATATGGATTTACCATTATTCTTATTTAAAACATTAAATGTAGGCACATCAGTTTCTCCATCGCCAAAAAAAATCATATTTTCAAATGGCACATGTATATGGTCACCAAAATACTTCTTTTCATTCACGCCTTCTTGGTCATTAACTTCAAAAGCACCTTTGTGAATTCTATATAAGAATTGAACTTTATTTGAATAATTTACAGACAATTTAGGCCATAAACCTCTGCCATTCTTGAATATATATTCACAAGCATAAACTCTATTTAATTCATTAAAAAAACTACAACCTTCAATCATATTAGTTAATCCTGAAGATATGATATAGTGTTCTACATCAACATTTTTTTCTTTGCCAAATTTTTTTATTCTTTTAAACCAATCATTAACACCAGGAAATAGTTTTAGTTCTTTTCCATAATTTATAAACTTTTCTCTAGATATTTCTAAATTAGCTTCATACATTTTATTTTCTAAAATCAACATATAAGACAAAGTAGGATCCACTTTATTTTTATGAGAATAATCAATTACCTCAGACCAAAATTTACCAATATCAATTTTGCAATCAGGAATTAATTTTTGATTTTGCATGTAACCAGCACATAAAGTTCCATCAAAATCATAGCAGAGAGCAATTTTTTTATTCATTTATTTATCTTTGGAAAAGGAATATTTAACAATCTCTAACCAATATTGATGCTTGGGTAATTCCCGGCACAATAAATCTTCCTCAAAATCTAGCAAGGATTTGATAGTGCGATATCTTTTTAGTATTTGAGTCATTAATTTATTAAAGATCATGTAATTTAGTCACTGTGCTTAGTTGTTCATATACATGGTTATTTAACTGATAATTTTAACTTGGCTATTTTTTCTTCCACTTCTGAAGTAGCTTTTAATATTTTATCCTTCTCCGTGGGAGAAATATTTTCCCCCTGAGCTCCAGCAGGATTGATGGCATCCTGTGTAACATCCATGAGGTTGCCGATTCTGCCGCCAATATTAATCAATACGTTAGATATGTTTTCGAATTCATTAATTTTTTTAAATTCTTCTGATAACTTTAGACCAAAATTATCCAAAAAAGGCGTCCCCAGTCCTTTTTTTTGCATTAAAATATCTAATTTAATTGCATCATCAAAATATAAATTATGGTCTTTATCATCGTGGTCGCTGCATTTTCTAAAATGTGAAACTGTCTTTCCGGAAATATTTTTTACTTCATCATCATTTATTTTACTAAGAGCAAAAGATAAAACTTGTTCCACAGTTAAGATTTTCCTGATTTTAGTCATATTTTAAATATTCAGAGTTTAACAGATTAGGTTGTTGTCATCAATATTTGTGATAAAATACTGAAAACAAATAGTATTATTGATG
>CAJXDV010000144.1 GCA_913052435.1 uncultured Pelagibacteraceae bacterium | reverse complement strand
AATTCTACTTAATTATAAATTCTTCTAAAGTTTTAAAAAGAGCATTTATATCACCTTCATTATTTTGAATAACAGAATTAAACTCTTCTTTTTGAGTTCTGGCCAAACTTAAACCTTCAACAATTAAATCTCTTATCAACGGTTTTTCTGGATTTTTTGTATAAATTCTCCAACTAATTTTGACTTCTGGTCTTTTTGAGGTTGCTTTCAATATACTATTAACGATTGTATATTTTTCATTAATTATTTTTTGCGAAATTATTTCTATTTTTGGATCAGTATAGTCTACAAGTCTACTAGAAAAGCTTTTTAAAAAATAAAGCCTAAATAGTTTTTTATATTTTATTTTTTGTTCATCACTTAATATTTTTCTATATTTGCTAAGCGTATACATCCCTATTCCATTTATATCCACACTTCTTTCAGCAATATCATTCAATGTTTCAATTTTTAAATTTACTGATTTTGAACTTGATAAAACAGACGCGGCTTCATCGACTATTTCCCTTATCAATTGGTCCGATTCTTTTGCCAAACTTAAATTGTTTATAAATATTGAAAATATTATTATTAAAGCAAACTTTATAGCTTTCATTTATATCGATTTATTGAGAGTCCAATTCTTCCCAATCATCATCACTCAAGGTTTCAGTCGTTTTATCAAGATTTTTAATTTTTCTTTGTCTATCTTGAATATATAAACTTCTGACTGAAGCATAAAGATCTATAGAATTTTTTTCTAGGCTATCAAACGACTCTAAATTTTTAGCTCTAAAGTCAACTCCAGAAGTTAAACGCGATAACCAATAGTCTGCTTCATTAAAATACTGTGTATCATTTGCAACTGTAACATTATACCAAGCATCACCACCCACAATATTTACCAAAGATCCAATCGAATCCCTTACCGTGGTTGGACCGAGTACAGGTAATACAAAATAACATCCTTCATTAATTCCCCATGCGCCAAAAGTTTGTCCATAATCTTCTTTTTCACGTTTTTTCAATCCGTAATAAGAAGCAACATCAAAAATTCCCGCAATACCCAAAGTAGTATTAATTACAAATCTTAAAGAATTTACACCTGCGTTTCCAAACTGTCCTTGAAGAACATTGTTTGGAATTGTTACTACATTACCTAGATTACTTATAACATTACTGGTTCCAGATCTAATAGGCCGAGGAAGCATTCTATATCCTTTTGAAATCGGTTTAAAAAAAACTTTATCTAAGCCTTGGTTGAATGCAAATATACCTCTGTTTACAGTTTCGAAACAATCTTTAACATCTTTATAATTATTATTGTTATTTTTTTTACTAAGCTCCAATGTGCCATCAGAGCCAGCCAAAACATTAGCCACTTGAAATTGACTGAAAATAACAATTGTTAATAGTGATAATAATTTATTCATTGAATAGATTTATATTATATCTTCTGTATATATATTTAAACATTAAATTGTTAAAAATTATGCCAAATAATGTTGAAAAAATGTCATTTAATTATTCTCCTAATTTTGATCTAGAAAAAAGAGATAAAAAAAAAATAAAATATCTTATTTATCATTATACTGGAATGAGAAGTGACAGATCGGCAATTAAAAAATTAACCAACCACAACTCTAAAGTGAGCAGTCACTATTATATAACTAAAATGGGCAAACTAATACAATTGGTGCCTGATTTATATTCGGCATGGCACTCAGGGAAATCAAATTGGAAAAGTGATAAATCACTAAACAAAAACTCTATAGGAATTGAGATATCAAACTCTGGACACGATCATGGTTATGAAAACTTTAATAAAAAACAAATAAATTGTTTGATCAAAATATCTAAAATTTTAATAAAAAAATATAAAATCAAAAAACAAAATGTTTTAGGTCATTCTGATATTGCTCCATTAAGAAAAAAAGATCCAGGAGAAAAATTTCCCTGGAAATTTTTAGCAACAAATAAGATAGGAATATGGCACATTATTAATTCAAAAGAATGTAAAAAATTAAGAGGAAATAGCTTTGACTTAAAAATGAATACTTTTTTAAATCAATTAAAAAAATTTGGTTATTCTACAAATTATTCAAATTCAAAAGAATTAAAAAAAATTATTAAAAGTTTTCAAAGAAGATTCAGACCTGAGTTAATTGATGGAAAATTAGATCAAGAATGTTTTCAAATCATAAAATCATTGATTTATCTTATTTAATTAACATTGAAATTTCCTGAAAAATTAATAATTTGTGCGTGCCAGATAAATGACTTATCGCTTTAATTTATTAAAGAGGAAAGTCCGGGCTCTACAAAGACACAGTGCCAGTTAACAGCTGGCGGGGGAAACCC
>CAJXDV010000143.1 GCA_913052435.1 uncultured Pelagibacteraceae bacterium | reverse complement strand
GCAACTTCACAAACTCATGGGTTAACAACTAATGATAATGTTTACATTGATGTAAATCCTTCTATAGCATCAACATTTGTAGTTAAGTATAATGATTATAATAGAAGAGTTTTGGTTGGGGTAAAAACCTTTACTGCGGCAGGGGTTAATACAACATCAAATACGATTACAATAACTGATCATGGATTTGTGACAGGAGAAAAGATTGTTCATACAGCAACTACTTCTGTTGAAGGTCTTACAAATGAAGGAATTTATTACATAGTTAAAATTGATAATAATGATTTCAAATTATCTAATACTTATTATGATTCTACTCAACTTATTCCATCCATTGTTGGACTTGGAAGTACTTCAACTGGAAATATAGGACCAATAAATCCACCTTTAAAAGTATATAAAGATTCTAGCGTCGTATTTGATCTAAGTGATTCTTCTTTATCATATACAAATCAATCGACTTTATATTCTGCATTTGAACTTAATTTTTATACCGATTCAGAATATGTAAAGATATGGGATAAAAATATTGATGTTAAAGATTTTAATGTTATAAGAACAGGAAAAGTTGGAGTAGATTCTTCTGCTAATGTAACTTTAACTGTTGATAAAAATACTCCTGAAATTCTATATTATAAATTAGATCCTGTATATGAAAGTTCTTTACCAGCAATAAAAGAAGAAATTATTATAGACACAGAAGTTATTGCTAATAGTGAAGTGCAATTAAAGGATAGTATCTATAATGGAAAACAAACAATTACTGTACCAACTAGTACTTCGTTTACATATACTTTAGGAGAATCTCCTGAGAGAGTTTCTTATGCAGATACTACAGCATCAAGTGGGCCAGTTCTTTCATATGAAACAGATTCTTCATCTGCTTTAGGTTCAATTGCAAAATTTGATATATTTAATGTTGGAAGAAATTATTATGAACTTCCAGGTATTACGACTATTAGAACCGCATCTGGTGATGGTGCTGATATAAAATTATCTAGCAATTCTCTTGGTGGAATTAGAAAGATAGAAATTAATGATATTGGATTTGATTATGCATCTGACATAACTTTAAATCCAAGTATTGGATTACCTCAAAATTTAAAAATTATACCTCGTACATCTATAAAATCTATTGGAATAACTTCTGTTGGTAGGGGATATACATCTGCACCAAAATTGCTTGTTTTTGATGGAAAGACAGGAGAATTAGTTACTGATATAGATTTAAAATATACTCTTGGGGAATCACAAGTATCTATTTTAAATAATACTTATGGCATTTATAATGTAACTCCAACAATTCTTCCTATTGAAAATACTAATGGAGTAGGAATTAGCACAGTTGAATTTAATACATCTACACATGATGTGACAGTTACTATGTCCACTGGATTTAGTACTGCAAATAGTTTCCCATTTGCAGTAAATGATAAAGTAATGATTGAAGGTGTAAGTGTTGGTGTAGGATCAACAGGAGTAGGATATAATTCGGTAGATTATAATTATAAACTCTTTACAATAACAGCAGTAGATGAAAACTTGGGTGGGATTGGAACGGTTACATATTCTCTTGCTGGTGAATTGGATGATGGTACATTCCCTGGTGCTTATGATGATATTAATTCTAGTGGAAGAATTATACCCGAAAAATACTTCCCTGTATTTAAAGTTGATTTAACATCAAATGATTATATTCTTGGAGAAACTGTTGAATCCGATTCTGCTGTAGGTGTTGTTGAATATTGGAATAATAAGACTGGTGTACTAAGAATATCATCCAATGAAGATTTTCTGTCTGGACAATTAGTTGAAGGGTATACTTCAAAAACTCAAGGAATAGTTTCTTCTATAAGATCGTATGAATCTTATTCAAAAACTGGTCCATTCTCTAAAGTTGAAAATGGATGGAGGACTAATTCTGGAATTTTAAATGATAATATACAAAGAGTTCAGGATAGCGATTATTATCAAAATTTCTCTTATTCATTAAAATCTAGAGTTGATTATGATACTTGGTCTGATGTTGTTTCTTCTTTAAATCATACTTTAGGATTTAAAAAATTTGCAGATTATCAACTAGAATCTTCTACAACAATGAATATGAATGTTGGTTTATCTACTGATCTGACATCTGTTGATACTGTTAATAATTTAGATGGATTTGCTAGTTTAAATTGTGTTTCTGGATTTGATTTGGTTAGGGAAAATTCTTTAGATTTAAATGGCAGAAGTGTTTCAACAGAAATTATATTTGCTAATAAAATTTTACAAGATTATGTAGAATCTGTTAGTAATAGAGTTCTTATGGTTGATGATATTAGCTCTCAATTTAATAGTCATCCTAG
>CAJXDV010000142.1 GCA_913052435.1 uncultured Pelagibacteraceae bacterium | reverse complement strand
TAATTTTATTTTGATCAAATAAAAATTTTTTTCCTTTTTTTTCACAATCAATTATTGACATAATTGCTTTATAACATTTTTCTAAATCATTATTTATCACAATATAGTCATATTCTTTCCAATGTAACACGTCATTTTTGAATTGATTCATTCGTTCTTTTAATATTAATTTATCCTTCATATCACGATTGGACAATCTATCTCTAAGTGTTTTAATGTTTGGTGGTAAAATAAATATCGAAATTAATTTATTTTTTAGTTTTAGTCTTTTCATTTGTTTGGAGCCATTCCAATCTATGTCGAACAGTACATCTTTTCCATGAGATAAATACTTAATGACAGGATCTTTTAACGTACCATAAAGATTATTAAAAACTCTTGCATGCTCATAAAAAGATTTTGTTTTAATTAGATCGTTAAATTTCTCTTCATTGATAAAATAATAATCTTTGCCTTCAATTTCATCTCTCCTAGGTACTCGTGTTGTATTTGAAATTGAAATCTCAAAATTTTTATTTCTTTTAGATAATAATTTTACAAGTGTAGTTTTTCCTGCTCCAGAAGGTGAGGAAATAATTATCATCATCCCTGTACAATCTAAAATCATACTAAAAAATTGGAAAACAAACTTTAGTTTTATTTATTCTCTATGAACTTTATTGCATCACCAACAGTTAATATTTTTTCAGCCTCACTGTCAGAAATTTCAGAACCAAATTCTTCTTCGAATGCCATAACCAGTTCGACTGTATCCAAGCTATCTGCCCCTAAATCATCTATGAAGCTGGCTTCCTCAGTTACTTTTGCTTCATCGACTCCCAAGTGATCCGCGACTATTTTTTTTACCTTACTTGCTACATCATCTCCCATTTGGTTCCTTTAATAAATTGCTAATAGTAAACTTAATAGATTAATCACAAATTTTGTCAAGCCATATACATGCCACCATTAACATGTAATGTTTCTCCAGTAACATAAGAAGCTAAGTCCGAAGATAAAAAAGCTACACAATTTGATACATCTTCCCCTGACCCAAATTTTCCCATAGGTATTTTTGATGCTAGAAATTCCTTTACTTTTTCTGCAATATTCATCGTCATATCTGTGGCTATAAAACCAGGAGAGACACAATTAACTGTTATATTTTTTTTTGCATATTCAATTGCAAGACTTTTGGACATTCCAATAATACCAGCTTTTGAAGCGGCATAATTTGACTGACCTAGATTTCCTGTGTGACCTACAATTGAAGTAATATTTACAATTCTGCCGAATTTATTTTTTAACATAATTTTTATTGAGTGTTTACACAATAAAAAAGTAGAAGTTAAATTTACATCAATTACTGATTTCCATTCTTCATCCTTCATCCTTATAGATAGGTTGTCCCTATTTATTCCAGCATTATTAATGAGTACATCTAACCCGCCCAAATCTAAGACAACATTGCCTATAAATTCTTCTATTCTTGAGTGCTCTGAGATATCAAATCTTTGGATTTTTACATTAGGATATTTTTTTTTTATAATATCTAATTTTTCTGCTTTTGTTCCTGTGGCTACTATGTTCCCTCCTAAATTTGAAAATTTTTTAACAAGCTCATTACCTATTCCACCGGTTGCGCCTGTAATTAATATTTTTTTATTTTTAAAATTAATCATTTATTTATATAATTTGTTATATCATCAATAGAATTAATATTAAAAACATTTACGTCTTTGTTAATTCTCCTCACCAAACCCGTTAGAACTTTTCCTGGCCCAATTTCAATAAATTCATTAACTCCATTATTAATCATATACTCTATGCTTTCTCTCCAATTTACTCTTGAAGTAATCTGTTTAATTAATAGCTCCTTAATTTTACTAGCTTTATTTTCAGCCTTTGCGGTAACATTAGATATTATTGATGGTTTCGGGTTTTTAAATATTAATTCTGTTATTTTTTGACTCATTTTTTTCTCAGCACTTTCCATTAAAGAACAATGAAATGGTGCGCTCACAGGCAAAATTAATCCACGTATAGATTTTTTTTTAAGACTATTTTGTAAAATTTGAATACTATCCTTGTCTCCACTAACAACAATTTGACCTGGACTGTTATCATTGGCTATTTCGCAAGTTCCATTTGTTGAAATTGAATTTATTTGTTCTAAAATTTCCTCTACTTTCAAACCTAATACGGCTAACATAGCTCCTCTACCAGATGGCACTGCTTCCTGCATGAATTTACCTCTTGCGTACAGTAAACAAACGGCTTCTTCAAATGGCAAAGAATTAGCGCAAGTTAAAGCAGAATACTCTCCAAGTGAATGGCCAGCAAAATAATTTGCCTGGTTTAAATCAATATTAAATTCCTTTTTCATTACAG
>CAJXDV010000141.1 GCA_913052435.1 uncultured Pelagibacteraceae bacterium | reverse complement strand
TTATATTTACAGATGTTGGAATTAATTTTGCATTATTTGCTTTTGTTGCTGTAGCTTTAGGAGGTTTTGGAAGCATTATTGGATGTTTGTATGCAGGAATAATAATTGGTTTAGTAGAATCTTTAGGAGGGCTATTAATAGATCCATCATTTAAACTTCTATATGTTTTTGCAATTTATCTACTGGTTGTGATTTATAGACCACAAGGATTATTTGGAAGATATTAATATGAATAAATTAGATATTGCAAAATCAGAACCTCTTTGGAATACAAACAAAAACATAATATTCATTATCACCGGTTTATTAATTTTGTTGATAGCTTTACCTCTTACTGGTCTTAACTCTTTTTATCTTCATCTTTTTATTATGATTTTTATGCATGCAGTTATGGCCCAGTCGTGGAATGTAATAGCAGGTTTTTCAGGACAAATTAGTTTAGGTCATGGAGCATTTTTTGGGATAGGCGCTTACGCAAGCTCCTTCTTTTTTGTTCAGTTTGGAGTTTCACCTTGGATAAGTATTTTTATTGGTATGTTTTTTTCAGGAATAATTGCTGTTCTAATTGGTATTCCAATGCTTAGATTAAGTGGACATTATTTTGCAATTGCAACATTATTAATAGGTATTAGTTTTCAAGTGGTATTTCAAAGATGGGAGCTGGTGGGAGCTGCTTCTGGCCTTTGGATTCCTCTTACACAAGAAGACTCTTGGTCTTCACTACAATTTCATAGTAGCAAAGCTCCATATTATTATATCTTTTTGTTTTTCTTTATCATAACATTTTTTTCAGTTTGGTTGCTAAGTAGATCTAAGGTAGGTTTCAGACTGAGAGCAGTAAGAGATGACGCTCAGGCCGCATCAAGTTTGTGCATAAATGTTTCAAACTATAAAATTATAGCTTATGTAATTTCAGCAATGATAATGGCTCCAATGGGAAGTTTATTTGGTCAATACATCTTAATTATTGATCCAGACAGAATGTTTAATATTGAAATTTCAATCATTGTTTTATTGATTGCTGTTTTAGGAGGTATTGGAAATATTTGGGGGCCTTTAATTGGTGCTGCAATTTTAATTCCAATTTCTGAATACTCTAGAATTTATCTTGGAGGAACAGGAGGAGCGGTAGATTTGATTTTTTATGGATTAATATTGATGGCGATTTGTATTTTTAGACCTGAAGGACTTATTTCACTTGTTCCAAAAAATATTTTAGAAAGAGAAAAACAAAGATGAAGATTTTAACTGTAGAAAATTTAAGTAGAGCTTTTGGAGGCATTAAAGCAAATGAAGATATTTCTTTTGAAGTTGAGGAAGGGCAAGTTTTAGGAGTTATAGGACCAAATGGTGCTGGAAAATCAACACTTTTTGATTTGATTACTGGTTATACAAAACCAGATAATGGAAAAATATTTTTTGAAAATAAAAATATATTTGGATTAAAACCAGACAAAATAAGCAGTCTTGGAATTGGTAGAACCTTTCAAAAGCTAAAACCTTTTGCAGATCAAACATTATTAGAAAATGTAATGATTGGTGCTTTTGTTAAAGAAAATAATATTAAAAAAGCAAGAGATAAAGCTTTAGAAATAATAGATTTTGTAGATCTGATCGAAAAACGCCACCACTTCGCAAGAGAACTTTCTACTGGTCAGAGAAAAAGATTAGAAATGGCTAGAGCAATATCCATAAGACCAAAACTATTATTAATGGACGAGGTGACAGGTGGCGTTGATCAAAAAACAATTCCTGGACTAATAGAACTTATAAAAAAATTGAGAACTTTAGGAGTAACAATCATTACAATAGAACATAACATAAATATTATAATGCAAATTTCCGATAACATTTTGGTCCTGGATCAAGGCAAAAGAATTGCTTTTGGATCGCCTAAAGAAATTCAAAATAATAAAAAAGTAATTGATGCTTATTTAGGAACTGTAGATGCTGCTTGATATAAAAAATATAGATGTCTTGTATGATGATTTTCAAGTTATTTGGGACGTATCATTAAATGTAAATAATTCTGAAATGATTGCACTTTTGGGACCAAATGGTTCTGGAAAAAGCACAATATTAAATACTATAAGCAATTTAGTTGGACATAAAAAAGGAGAGATATATTTTGATAAAAAATTAATCTCTAATATTCCAACTTATCATAGAACATCCATAGGTATTTCACACGTTCTTGAAAGAAGACGAGTATTTCCTTACTTAACTGTTATGCAAAATCTTTTATTAGGAGCTTGGCATCCAAAAGCTAAAGAGTCGTTAAATAATTCTTTATCTAAAATTTATAAAATTTTTCCAAAACTTGAGAGTAGATCTTCTCAACTTGCTCACACTATGTCAGGAGGAGAACAGCAAATGTTAGCTATCGCAAGAGGTTTGATGGG
>CAJXDV010000140.1 GCA_913052435.1 uncultured Pelagibacteraceae bacterium | reverse complement strand
TGTAGTAATTATTAACTTCAACATCTGCTTGAGTAAAAAACCTAAAAATTTGCATCAGTAAATTTTTTTCCGAAGCACTTATATTTTTTTGCCAATCACGTACATCGTCAGCCATAGGAACTTCTTCCGGCAGCCAATGAATACGCTGTTGTGTTAACCAAGCATCGTAACACCAGGGATATCTAAATGGTTTGTAAACAGGATTGCCTACAAGTAGACCTGATTTCTTCTCCGGAATAGTCTCTCTCTCTATTTTAACCGATGACACTATAAATGCTTCTTTTGTTTAATGATTCGTTCAGTTCAAAGTTTAATAGTAACAAAAAATACATTCGTTGATCTATGTCAAAATATTTATAGTATTTTTTGTTAATCTTTGTTGTGCATTTGAGATGTGCTCTTCAATATTTTAAGTGAAAGAGTTGAATATTCTCTATGTTGTAGTTCGATGTAATAAATCTATTTAATATATATGAAAGTATCTAAGAAACTTTTATTTTCAAATAACGAAAAGGAGATTTTACAACTTGTACCCGATTATTCGGTTCCTAGGTACACAAGTTATCCTACGGCTCCAAATTTTCATGACAAAATAAATAATGATACTTATGAATCTTGGCTAAAAAAACTTGATAAAAATAAAAAAATTTCTCTTTATATCCACATCCCATTTTGTGGCTCTCTATGTTATTTTTGTGCATGTCATACAAGTGTAGTGAATAAATATAAACCGATTGAAATTTACGTAAGTTTACTATTAAAGGAAATTGATATCCTTGGCAAAAAATTAAAAAGTAAATTTAATGTTTCACATATCCATTTTGGAGGAGGAACACCATCAATATTAAAGGGAACTGAATTATGGTTAATAATGCAGTCGATCAAAAAAAGATTCAATATTTTAAAAGATTGCAAGATTGCAATGGAAATAGATCCACGTTTTTTTAAACAAAATCTAACAATAATTCTAAATGATTGCGGTTTCGACCGAATAAGTATTGGGGTTCAGGACTTTTCGCATGATGTTCAAACGCTCATAAATAGAAAACAATCTTTTGAGATAACAAAAGAAACGGTAATCCATTTGCGTGAGAATAATATATCTAATATCAATATTGATTTGATATATGGATTGCCTAAACAGACAGTTCAAACTTTTACTAACACTCTTGAAAAAATTAACACTTTAAGACCTGATCGTATTTCAACTTTTGGTTATGCACATGTACCTTGGATGAAAAAAAACCAAAAATTGATTAAAGTTGAACCCTTAAATAATGAAGATCGATTAAAATTTTACCGCATGGCTTCACATTGTTTTTTAAATAATGGATACGAAGCTTTTGGCATTGATCATTATGCTGAAAAATCAAGTTCTATAATCCAGAATTTAAAAAATAGAAATTTGCAAAGAAATTTTCAAGGTTATACCGAAGATGATTCTGAAATCCTTATTGGCATTGGCGCTTCATCAATTAGTTCTTTACCAAATGGATATGTGCAAAATATAACTAAAATAGCCGACTATATGAGAACTTTAAAAAAGAACAAATTGCCAATCTCAAGAGGATACAAGTTAAAAACGGAAGATAAAATATACAGTATCGTTATAAAAGAACTGATGTGCTATCTAAATACAGATCTTAAACAGGTCACAAAAAAATTTTCAAAAGATATAAATCTATTTTCGTCAAATATTAAAAAATTAAAACCATTTATAGATGCTGATTATGTTAATTTTCAAAATTTTGTGTTGTCTATAAAGCCAGAAGCACGGCCTTTGGTTAGGGTAATATGTTCCGTTTTCGATCAATACTTTGAGCCACAAAATAACAGATATAGTTTTGGAATATAAATTTTAAGATACTTTAGTATTAATATTAATTACGTTGCTCTTTTTTAACACAAGATTTCTAGTCATAGCTTCCTTAAGTTTGGCAACCATATCAAAGATCATGGTATCCGCATGAAGTGGGCCAGGAGTAAATCGTAATCTTTCTGTGCCTACAGAAACTGTTGGATAATTTATCGGTTGTACATAAATATTCTCTTTATATAACAAGTCATCGCTTATTCTTTTACATTTAACTGCATCTCCAATAATCACAGGAACTATATGTGAATTATTTTCTAATACTTTTATTCCAGATTTCGTTAATTCTTGTTTTGTTTTTATCGATCTTTCCCGTAATTGGTTTCTTAAATCGTTATGCTCTCTTACATATTTTACTGAAGTCAAGGCACCTGCGCAAATTACAGGGCTTAGGCTTGTTGTAAAAATGAATCCCGGTGCTAAACTACGGATAGCGTCTAAAAAATCTTTCTTTCCTGCAATATACCCTCCTTGAACTCCAAATGCTTTGCCTAAAGTGCCGTTAATAATATCGATATCATCCTGCAAGCCTTCTCTTTCAGCTA
>CAJXDV010000139.1 GCA_913052435.1 uncultured Pelagibacteraceae bacterium | reverse complement strand
ATGAAGTGTTAAAATATATTGAGTTTTTAAAAAATAACCCAAGTTAATTATTGTTTGGGAAAATAATCTTCTAATTTACCTTCTCTATAAACATCTGCGGTGCAACAATGAAGTCCTCCTCCAAAAGCATATGCATCTCTGAGTTCAACTGGAATTACTTCCATACCAAGTTTATCTAATTGTTCTGCTTGATAAACTTCACTTTTTTCTACACATACAGTTTTTGGATCTAAAACTAGCACATTCATAGATAACCAAACAGATGAATAGCATAACGGTGGTGGTGAATTATGAGCTGGTTGTGCTGAATCAATAATTTCCCAACCGTTATCTTCAAAAATTTTTCTTTGTTCTTTGGGAAGTCTCCTTTGAGGATTATTAATAATTAAACCTTCTCTAATTGGTGTAAAGGTAGCATCAATATGAATTGGGTATGGATCTCCTGGAAAATTTACTGCATGAACTCTATGATCTTTATAATGTCTTTTAATCCAATCAATACCTTTTAGATTTGTTGTAAACCCATGCTGAACTACTAAATCTTTTCCAAATCTTAAAACATCAGCTGCATCAAATAATGGTTCTTCTTCTGTGGTTACAAAAAACTTTTTTTCAGTCCATTCTAATCTTTTTTGTATTCCAATTTTTTCAGATAGATAATCTTTTCTATAGTCTGCATCAGTTAGCCTTGGTTTAGGTGCAGACTCATGGCGCATATTAGGATCAGAATTATAATATTTTTTTAATAGTGGTCTGTAACACAAATATTCAAACCATCTACTTCTGTAGCTCATGGTCGCTTCTAATATTTCATTTCCAACAGTTAACAAAACATCTCGTGGGGGCATGCAACCAAACATAGTTTCTGCTTTCCAATCTGGAGTGGATGTTTTTTGATTAAAATTTATTGGCTCTGGTCTATCAACTTTAATCCCTCTTTTGACAAGTATATCAGAAAAGTCATCAAGTAATTGATTAGCTTTATCTGTTGCATCTTTAGTTCTAGGACCAAACTGTCCCCTCATATCAGAATCTTCTGGAACTTTGGCGTCTAAAGCAGGCTCTGGAGCTGGTACACAAGTTCCGTCTGCTTTACCAACGATGATGTGTTTTAAAGGATCCCACTCATTCCAGCTATTAACAACTATTTTTTCTTCTCTCATTTAATTTTTAATTACATTTTTTAACTCAAAGAAATCTGGTCTTTCCATTTTAATTTAAACCAATAAATCTTCTATTGGTTTTCATTACCATGCTGTAATAAAATAAAGCTATAAAAATAAAGAAACCACCTATTATAGTATTTGTTGATGGAACTTCGTTAATACCAAGCCAAGGAAGCCAAACCCAAAATATTCCGCCTATTACTTCAGTTAATGATAGCAAGGTTAAATCTGCTGCTGGTATATGTTTAGAGCCTATTGAATACAAAATTAGACCTAAACAAACTATTGCTCCATGTGTTGCAAATAAAGCTTCATTTTTACCGCTTGATAAAAAATTAGCATCATTAATTGAAAGAATTACTGATGAAAATAATAAACAAAATAAACCAGCTATTGCTACCGTAGTAAATTTAGGTGTATTCTTTCTCCATCGTAAACTTACCGAAAAAATAGAAAAACCAAATGCAGATGCAAGACCAAAGATTAAACCTAGTAGTGAATTTTTTTCTGAATTGCCAAATGCCATAACAATTATTCCAAAAGCTGCTACAAAAATTGCAATCCATACAGTTAAAGAAATTTTTTCTCTCAAAAACAAAAAACCTAAAAGGGCTGTAATAAATGGCATTGCCGCCAAACATAATAAGGTTACTGCTGCAGTTGTATTGGTAATTGACCAAATAAATGTGATCATTGCAGTTCCAAGACCAACACCGCCTATCAATCCAGAAAAACCAATCTTTTGATAATTCTTATAAAATTGTAAACCTTCCTCCAAAAAAAGATAAATATTTAAAAGACAAAATATAACTATACCTCTAGTAAATAAATATTGCCAAGGAACGGTTTCTGGTTGCTCAATATGTCTTACAACATAAGGTCCTAAAGACCAAAAAATACCTGCTAGAAGAACAATTGGAATCGCTACCTTTGGATTTTTTAAATTTGGCATTCGCAATATTTATTATTATTTTATTTATGAAACAAGAAAATATAATTAACCTAATAATAATTCATTAAGGCCTGAAGAAGAGTAACATTCAATATAACTGCCTTTTTTATAGACTGAAGTTCCCTCTTTAAATACACCCCAAGCGTTAGATTTTGTGAAAGAGCCTATTTTATATGACTCTTGACCTTTAAAAACATCAAATTCAGCTTCACCTCTTCTGGTGAAAATTACTTTGCCTTTTATAAATCTTGTAAAATTTTTTTTTTTTGAAAAATTATTTTTTAATTTTGCAATAATTGGTTT
>CAJXDV010000138.1 GCA_913052435.1 uncultured Pelagibacteraceae bacterium | reverse complement strand
GGTTGGTCTTAACCCTGAATTTCTTAGTTTTTTTATATATTCAATGCTTAATGACATTGCTTTTTTATAATCATTCTAAACTATTTCTATATTATAATACTTTTAAATCAAGTAATAAGGTTACAAATTTATGAAAAAAAGTTCCTTTAGTTATGATGAATTAATCAGTTGTGCAAATGGTAAGCTTTTTGGACCTGGTAATGCAAAATTGCCTTTGCCACCTATGCTGATGTTTGACAGAATTACAGAAATAAATGAAAATAAGGGTTGTTTTAATAAAGGATTAATTAAAGCCGAACTAGACATTAAAGATAATCATTGGTTTTTTGACTGCCATTTTAAAGAAGATCCAGTGATGCCAGGATGTCTAGGATTAGATGCTATGTGGCAACTAGTTGGTTTTTATTTAGGATGGCTTGGTAACCCAGGAAGAGGTCGAGCATTGGGAGTAAGTAGTGTAAAATTCATTGGAGAAGTTCTAAAAGATATCAAAATGGCAACATATGAGATTGATATAAAAAGAATACTTATAAAAGAAGGAGCGACAGTTGGTCTTGCAAATGGTGTTTTGTTAGCTGATGATAAAAAAATATATAAAGCAGAAAATTTAAAAGTAGGTTTATTCAAATAATGAAAAGAGTAGTTGTAACTGGCATTGGAATTGTTTCTTGTTTAGGAAATAATCAAGAAGAAGTTTATCAATCTTTAATAAATTCAAAATCTGGAATTACATTTTCTGAAGAATATAAAGAGTATAATTTAAAAAGTCATGTGCATGGAAAACCAAATATTAAATTGGAAGATCATGTAGATAGAAAAGTGATAAGATTTATGGGTGGTGGCTCGGCTTACAATTATATTGCAATGAGCGAAGCTGTAAAAGATTCTGGCTTGGAAGAAAATGAGGTTAGTAATATAACGACTGGAATAGTTATGGGTTCTGGAGGACCCTCAATAAAAAATGTAATCCTTGCAGCTGATAAAACAAGAGAAAAAAATCCAAAAAAAATGGGACCTTTTGTTGTACCAAGAACAATGGCAAGTACAGCGTCAGCAACGTTAGCTGTTCCTTTTAAAATTAAAGGAGTTAATTATACAATTAGCTCTGCATGCGCAACCAGCGGACACTGTATTGGAAATGCCATGGAATTAATTCAACTAGGAAAACAAAATATAGTTTTTGCAGGTGGTAGCGACGAAGTTCACTTTGCACTAACTGCAATGTTTGATGCTATGACAGCTCTGTCATCAAAATATAATGACAAGCCTGAAACAGCTTCAAGACCTTATGACAAAACAAGAGATGGATTTGTAATTTCGGGAGGTGGTGGAGTATTAGTTATGGAAGAATATGAACATGCGAAAGCCAGGGGAGCTAAAATATACGCGGAAATAAAAGGTTATGGAGCAACATCTGACGGATATGATATGGTCGCTCCTTCAGGAGAAGGTGCCGTAAGATGTATGAATATGGCCTTAAGTACAGCGAAAAATAAAATTGATTATATCAATACTCATGGAACTTCAACGCCTGTGGGTGATATTACAGAATTAAAAGCTGTTGGAGAAGCTTTTCCAAACTATAAACCTAAAATTAGCTCTACTAAATCTTTGTCTGGTCATTCGCTTGGTGCTACATCAGTTCACGAAGCAATTTATAGTCTAATCATGATGAAAAATAATTTTATTTCTGCGTCTGCCAACATTACAGACATAGATGATGAAGCTAAAAATTATCCAATTGTAACTCAAGTTGAAAAAAATGTAACTCTTAACGCAATAATGTCTAACAGTTTTGGTTTTGGTGGAACAAATGCAACTTTAATATTTGAGAAAGTATAATAAATGAGTTTAATGAAGGGTAAAAAAGGATTAATCATGGGCGTTGCCAATGAGAGATCTATAGCTTGGGGAATTTCTCAAAAGCTTGCGGAAGCAGGAGCAGAATTAGCGTTTACTTATCTTGGTGATGCACTTAAGAAAAGAGTTATTCCTTTAGCAGAAAAGTTAAATTCAAATGTTACTTTTAGTTGTGATGTTGAAAATAAAGAAGAAGTAGTAAAACTTTTTGAAGACGTAAAAACAAAATGGGGTCAAATTGATTTTGTAGTTCATGCAATTGCATTTTCGGATAAATCAGAATTATCTGGTGAATATTTAAATACAACTAGAGAAAACTTTTTAAGAAGTATGTTAATTTCATGCTTTTCATTTACTGAAGTTGCAAGAGAGGCTTCTAAAATAATGAAAGAAGGTGGTAGTATGCTAACTTTAACTTACGAGTCTACTAAAGCAATTCCAAATTATAATGTAATGGGTGTTTGCAAATCTGCTCTTGAAGCAAGCGTCAAATACTTAGCAAGAGATTTAGGAGCAAAAGGAATTAGAGTAAATGCAATAAGTGCTGGACCAATTAAAACCCTAGCAG
>CAJXDV010000137.1 GCA_913052435.1 uncultured Pelagibacteraceae bacterium | reverse complement strand
GTTATATCTCTAAAAAGCACTCCTTTTTTAGGATAGTCTTGTATTGATCTTATATATTTTTTTAGATCCATAATTCTTTTGAATTATAGTAATAAATAAATTATTTTTCATCTATGGCAAATAATAAATTAGCTATAATAGGTGGAAGCGGCTTATACGATGTTGAAGAATTCAAGAATAGAGAGCTAATAGAATTAAATACACCATGGGGAAAACCTTCAGACCAAATATTAAAAACGAAATATAACGATAAAGAAGTTTATTTCTTACCAAGACACGGAAGAGGACACTTCATATCTCCATCTAACATAAATTTTAGGGCAAATATTGATGCTTTAAAACAACTTTGTGTAACAGATATTGTTTCTGTGTCTGCAGTTGGATCTTTAAAAGAAGATTTGCCTCCAGGAAAATTTGTCCTAGTAGATCAATTTATTGACAGAACATTTGCAAGAAAAAAAACTTTCTTCGATGAAGAAATAGTGGCACATGTTTCAATGGCGCATCCTACCTCAAATGGATTAATGAATGCTTGTGAAGAATCTATAAAGAAAGAAAATATCTCATACCAAAGAGGAGGAACTTATGTCGTTATGGAAGGACCTCAATTCTCAACTTTAGCAGAGTCAAATCTGTACAGATCTTGGAAAGCTGATGTAATAGGAATGACAAATATGCCAGAGGCAAAATTAGCTAGAGAAGCAGAAATTAGATATGCATCTGTTTCAATGGTGACCGATTATGATTGTTGGCATCCAGGTCATGAAAATGTAGATGTGCAAAAGGTAATAAAAGTCCTTCTAGATAATGCCGCTAAAGCAAAAAATATGATTAAAAATCTTATTGATAATTTTGAAAATCATATTGATCCAAATGATCCAACAAACAATTGTTTAGATGTTGCAATAATTACAGCTCCTGAAAAAAGAACTCAAAAAACTATAGATAAGTTAAAAACAGTTGCCGGTAGAGTGCTTAATAAATGAAAATAGAAGGTAAAGAATATCGCACAATTTGGTTTGATGAGGAAAATAAAGCTGTAAAGATTATAGATCAAACAAAACTTCCACATCAATTTATAATTAAAGATCTTAAAACAATAAAAGATGCAATTAATGCAATAAAAACTATGGAAGTTAGAGGAGCACCTCTTATAGGAGGAGCGGCAGCATATGGAATAGTTTTGGCAATTATGGAAAATAATGATCTAGAATTTATAAAAAAAAGTTCAGAAGATTTAATTAAATCTAGACCAACAGCAATTAATCTTCAATGGGCGGTCCACAGAATGAATAACAAATTATCATTAGTAAATCCCAATGATTTTTTAAATATTGCATTAAATGAAGCCAAAGAAATTTGCAATGAAGATGTAAAGTTTTGTAAAAATATAGGAATTAATGGACTTAAGATAATCGAAGAAATTTACAATAAAAAAAATGATACTGTAAACATATTAACTCATTGTAATGCAGGTTGGCTTGCAACAATTAATTGGGGTACAGCAACCTCACCAATATACCATGCTCATAAGAAAGGAATTCCCATTCATGTTTGGGTAGATGAGACAAGACCGAGAAATCAAGGAGCTAATTTAACTTCATATGAATTAAATGAAGAACAAATTCCTAATACAATAATTGCAGATAATACCGGCGGTATTTTGATGCAAAGAGGTGAAGTTGATATTTGTATCGTTGGAACTGATAGAACTTTATCAACCGGAGATGTTTGTAATAAAATTGGAACTTATCTAAAAGCTCTAGCAGCACATGATAACAATGTTCCATTTTATGTAGCCCTCCCTAGTTCGACAATAGATTGGGATATTAAAGATTTTAAAGAAATTCCAATAGAAGAAAGAAACCCAGAAGAATTATCACATATCGAAGGAAAGGATGAAGAAGGCAATGTTAAAAAAGTATTAATTTATCCCAAAAAAAGTAAAGCAAAGAATCTTGCATTTGACATAACTCCAGCAAAATATGTAACAGGATTGATTACCGAAAAAGGGATCTGCGAAGCATCAACACAAGGATTAAAAAATTTATTTAAATGAAATCTATTAAAATGGTTGAAATCACCAGGAGTGGTGAAGTTGAAAGTTATCATCATGGGGTAGCCGCATCCTTTAAATGGATTGATTAAAATCAATTGAGTTATTATGCAATTTTTGGAAGCTCTTCTAAAGCTTTGTTAACACCAATTTCGTCGTATTGATCTTCTGCAAGGTTATTTTCGAAATAATCTCCGTAGGCTTTCATATCAAAATGTCCGTGACCGCACAGATTAAATAAAATAGTTTTTGATTGACCATTCTTTTTACATTCCATTGCAGCTTCAATTGCACCTTTAACTGCATGAGTGGCTTCAGGAGCAGGGACTATACCTTCTGCTCTTGCAAAATTCACACCAGCCTCAAAACATTCTTTTTGTCCAAAAGCTTGTGCCTCAATAGCTCCAATTTCTTTTAGATGGCTAACCATAGGTGCCATACCATGATATCTTAATCCACCAGAATGAGTTGCTGGAGGAATAAATT
>CAJXDV010000136.1 GCA_913052435.1 uncultured Pelagibacteraceae bacterium | reverse complement strand
AGCCAGAAAGCGTATAAAATTAAATAGTCTGGTTCGATTCCCGCCACCTCCACCACTTCAATATTTTCTGAATTTTGATTATATATATATTAAATAATAAGTAAGAATACTCTCCTTCAAGTCTTCCATTGTAAAAGAAACTAAATCATGTTATTTATTAGTTTAATCTTATTTTTTTATTCATAAATATTTTATATATTTAAACAAATTTATTGATTTAGCATTTGGAGGAGGTGTCTATGTCTTTAGAATGTGAGTTACTGGAAAGATGTAGTTTTTTTAAAAAATATGGTGATACTAAAGATCTAGCGTGTAAAGGATTCATAAAACAATATTGTAGAGGTGAAAAAATGAGTCAATGCAAAAGGAAAGAATACAGTTATAAGCATGGGCAGTCACCATCAGAAGATATGATGCCTACTGGTCATGAAATTTCTTTGTAGATTTAAGGTCCATAAAGCTACAGCTAAATTATAAGTTAAATGCTGTAAATAATTTAAGTAATAAGATTATCTAAGAAGAGTGCTCGTATTTTGGTTATAATTATAGATTTTAAGAGTTACTTGATTTTATATAAGCAAGTAACCCTTTATAGATTAAAAATTCTGAGTGTACTGCTGATAGTTGGGTTACTCTGTGGTTGTTTCCAAAACCTTCCTCTTTTTGCTCAAAACATGAAATCCCATCATCTTGCTGATGGAACCTTCAAAAACAATTACATTGACTCAATAGATAAACCTTTTTCAGAATTACTGAAGTGGCAATGGAACAGAGTTTCACCTGAACCTTTAGCATTTCCTCTAGCAGAGAATGATCCCGTTTTTTTAAAAAACAATCGCATAGAACCGACTTTGACCTGGATTGGGCACTCAACCTTGCTTTTGCAATTCGATGGTTTCAATATTTTGACCGACCCTCATATGACACAGAGGGCCTCTCCCGTCAGTTTTGCCGGTCCTAAACGGTTCATGAAACCCGGGATTTCTATCGAAGAACTACCCCACATCGATCTGATCGTCATTTCTCACAATCACTACGATCACCTCGATCGGTTGACACTGGAAAAAATCTATCAAAAGCAGGAGGATCAACCACCAAAGATTTTTGTTCCACTCAGACAAAAGAAATGGTTCGAGGGCCTGGATATGACCAACGTGGTGGAAATGGATTGGTGGGAAGAGCAGGAATTTGAAGTCTGGAAAATCCATGCTGTGCCAGTCCAACACTGGAGTAGCAGAAGTCTTTGGGACCGCAACCAGGTACTCTGGGCAGGATGGGTTCTGGAACATCCGAAATTCAGATTTTTCTTTGCTGGAGACACGGGTTACTCAAAGGATTTTATCAATCTCGGCAAAGAGTTCGATGGTTTCGATCTCGCTGCGATCCCAATTGGAGCTTACGAACCCAGATGGTTCATGAAACAGTCCCATATCAACCCTGAAGAATCTGTGAAAATTCATCAGGATATTAATTCACGTTATTCTGTTGCCATCCACTGGGGGACTTTTTTATTCACTGATGAGCCGGTGGACGAACCTCCCCAAAGACTGAAAAATGAACTTGCTAAAAAAAGTATCCCCAATGAGCGCTTTTTTCTGATGCAGCATGGTGAAACACGATCCCTCAAGTTTCTTCTCCGCTGATCCTAACTGTTTACGATTTTTTGTATATTTTGATCAGCTAATTTAAATGAAATTTTTGGGCTCAAAATTGAGAGCCCTTTATATAATGCGCTAATGGATTTTACCCCACCTTAAGTTTCTTTTTTATATTACATATCATATTAAATTGACTTGGAGAGGGATTTGATTTTAGAGAGAAAACTAAAGATACTGTAAGAGGTAACATGATTATATTATTCAATATATATTTAATAATTAATTAAATAAAATTTAATTCTCAAAACTAATTCTTCAAAGTCTGACACCCTCCAAGTAAAATCACCACATTCTTGTAATACAAACCAATTGATGTTATTTATATGGTTTTCCTAAACCAAAATATAGACAGTTCAAATCTGGTCATCTGAATAAAAATAATTAAGCTACAGTAAAGCTACAAAAAACGAAACTACACCCATGAAAAGTAGACATTTATTTTTCATACTGTCCTTGATGCTTATTAGTGCTGAGTTAGCTAAGGCTGAAGAAGTTTTTGTGCTGGATTCCGCAAGTCAACAGCAAACCATCGAACGCAAATACATACAATTTCTGGAGGGCTACGATGAACACGCCACCTTTGAACAACTGCAAAAAGCCGACTGGCAGTCGGAGTTGTCCAGTAACCAATCGTTCGTTGACGGATATTGGGTGAAATTCTTTGTACGGAATGAGCTTGATTCAACTATCATCGGAATTTTTCACAACCTGAACTTTGAAAAAAAAATATTCGTCAACAACTCCCTTGGCGTGAAAGAGTACCCTTACTGGAAATACCATAAAGATCACTATGTTTCAGAGAATCAAATGGGGGCACTCTACCGGTTGGTCCTGCCTCAGCAGGAAGTCACGGTAGTTTATGATTTTTTCAGAAGCAAGCCCTTCAATCGTTATTACTCTGCCAAAAACGGACTGGA
>CAJXDV010000135.1 GCA_913052435.1 uncultured Pelagibacteraceae bacterium | reverse complement strand
TTTTGGCCAGTAATTTTTGTTCCTATTAACTGATCAACATAAGCAGATACTGGTATTCCTTGAAAATTATTATTTAATTGTACTCCATAATAAAGCTGATTATATCCAGTATTTCCTGGAATTACTTTAGCACCCTCTTTAAAAAAGTGTTGACCAAACTTTTCAATTTGATTTTGTAATATTGACTGAAGATTATTTAATTCTCTAGCTTGTACTGGATATCCAGGTTTAAATAATACCTTATGGTAGTCATTATTTGTATCAAAGTCGTCAAAATATGGAGCTACATTTAGATTAGTTTGCTGGGGCATGATTTTTTAGAACTGCAAAACGACTTTAATATCTTCTTTTTGGTTTGATGACCTAGTAATAGAAGGTCTATTATCAACATAAATTATATTTCCAGAATGTCTTTTAACTTCTGGATTAGAAATACCACTGGTAAAATCTTGACCAAGATAATATGTTCTATTATTTATTACAGTAGACAGACCTGTAAACGATGTACTAATTGATAGATTTGATCCAGATGAAGGAACAATAGTCAAACTTCCACCTGTAGTAGGAGAAGCAGTAAATTCCTGTAACTCAAATCCATAAGTAGGTTCTGTTACAGCAGTTCCGACAGTATTAAAACCAGCCATAGACTTATCTTGCCAATATTTTAATACCCCAGTCGTTTGGTCATAACTTACAACTCTACCAACAGCAGTTGATCCTGTTGCAATAGTTTGTGTAAAATATGCATCTGCTGTAAATGTAGCTGTACTGTAACCAGTTCCAGTTAAGGCAAGTGCTCCAACCGCACTAGCTTTATCTCTAGTTAAAACTGCAGATGAACCATAGTCTTGTGGATTTTCTACTATACCAACTCGTGCAATTTGATTTCCAGTTATAAAATCTGGATTTTCATTATCATTTTCAATTCTTGAATATAAAAGCACATTATATGCTCCAAGTTCTCTATAGATATCAGAACCATGACCACCTTCAGGAGAAATAATAACTTCAAAAACTGGTCTTGTAGTTCCTGTTGGAACTCCACCTGCAACTAAATCAACACTACCATAAGTATATCCAGATCCTTGATTAGAAATAGTTATTGTATCAACCTTTGAATCATTATTAATCACAATAGTTGCTTCTGCTCCACTTCCATCACCTTTAATAGGAACTTGAGTATAAGTCCTATTAGCAGTGCCAAGGCCAACACCACGATTAGTAATAGTTACAATTTTAATAGATCCATCAATTGCATTTCCCCTCACTGCAGCATCATTAGTATTAGTATTCCAATTTTGAGGAACAGGGATAAAATCAGTAGATTCAAATTTTATAATATCACTTGGTTTAATCGTATAAAGATATTTCCAAATATAACCATCACCACTACTACCTGCAGATCTTGGTTCTAAATCTGTAAAAGTTGGTTCATCTAAAGAAGGCCTTCCATTTACATTATCTGGATCTGTGCCATTTTGAAGACATTCATATACTCTATAATCACTATTAAGGACATAATATGATGCTCCATATAAATTGGTTGCCCCAGAAATTTTAGCCGTATTAGAAACTGTATAATCATTGCGATAATAATCATATGTAGTTCCAGATGTCCACAATCTTCTTATGATAACTTGCCTTACATCATCAGAATTAATCTTCTTCATAGCAATCATAGTGTCCCAATATTCATTTTCATCACTAAAAGAATCTTTGGGAGAAGGTGGGGAGGTATCCCAATCTGATTGAAAATCCGCAGGATTTGGTAATCCAATAAAAGAATAATATGAATTACCAGATGAATTTACACCTGTAATAAAATTCTTTGCATTCAATATACGAACTTGATCAGTTATAATAGCAGCCATTTTTTGAACTTTTTATTTATTTATTTAAATATTAATCAAAGAGTGTAATTTTTATATTTTAAAGCAACAGATCTCTGTACTATCATAGAAGTTGAAATTCCAGAAGTTTCTGTTCCAATTCCACCTAGAGTATAAGAAGTATAAGAATTTATACCAGATCTAGAAGGTAAAACAATTTTACCCCAACTAAATTCACCCATATAATCTGAAGTTGTTATGCCAGCATCATATGTAATTAAACTTGAGGTATTCACAAATACTCTGTTTACAATAGTAGTAATACCAGATACACTCTTCTGAATCGATTCAGTACTACTAATAGAGTAAATATTATCTACAAATGAAGTTCCTATCCCCACAGTAGTAGATCCTGCAGAATCAAGAGATGTTATAGATGTTGAACCAGATCCAGTATTGGATTCAAATACCATAAAGTAATCATTAGCACTCAAAGAACTTAAAGTAATTCCAGTTCCAGTAAGAGTAGCATTTCTTAAATCTGAATCATATGGTATATGCAAATCAAATATTAATTGAGCCTGTGCTCCATTGGTAGTAGTACCAACTCCTACAATAACTCCAGAATCACCAGTATATGAATTCACATTATTTGTTTCAATTGTAGATAATGGAGGAGTAATAAGAACTGTTGGCACATTGGTATTTGTATACCCAACTCCAGGACTTGTAATTGCCACCCCAGTGACCG
>CAJXDV010000134.1 GCA_913052435.1 uncultured Pelagibacteraceae bacterium | reverse complement strand
GCCAAAAGCAAATAGCAAAGTTCCAATGCCAACTGTTCCTCCCAAATACCATCCTATTGATACGACTGTAATTTCCAAAAAAGCCCTTATCAATGCAATTGGTAAGTTAGTTTTCCTTTGTAATCCAGTCATTAACCCATCTCTTGGGCCAGGCCCTAAATTTGCAATTAAATAAAATCCACTACCAAGACCTACCAAAAAAACTGCAAAAAAAGCTAATAAAATTTTAGTAATAAAATCTTCTGGCGTTTGAACGTAATTTAAACAAATATCAATCATTATAGCAATTATAATTGCATTTAGTATTGTCCCAATTCCCGGCTTTTGACTTAAAAAAAACCAAAGAGATAATACAGACAAACTTATAAAAAAAGTTATTAACCCAATCGAATAATCAATATTTAATGATATGCCCTGAGCTAATACGCTCCAAGGCGAAGCTCCTGTATAAGAAACTAATAATAACCCTTCTCCTATTCCAAACAAGCTCAAACCAAAACATAAAAACAAAAATGTAGTTGATTTGGGCTTTAAATTAAGGGGTTTTTCTGAACTCCAAGAAACTTTTGGTATTTTTTTTATAGTCAAAAACATATTTTTAACTATTATTTATACTTTCTTAAATTAAAATCCAATAAAATGAGAAAATATTTATTTATAATTATAATACTACTACTTGCCTCGAAAACTTTTTCCCATACCAGTCATTATAAAGGTTTAAAAAAAATCGAGATGGATGTTATTCGTAATGGAGAAGTTATTGGTTACAGCAATTATTTCTTTGAACACGATGATAAGGGCATGACAGTAAAAAACTACACTAAGTTTAAAGTTGAATTGCTAGGTATAACTGTATTTTCTGTTTCAAGTGAAGCTATAGAAAAATATGAAAATGATAAATTAATTTTCTTTAAATCAAATACATTTCAAAATGATAAAGAAAAGTATGTAAATTTAACTTATGATCAATCATTAAAAAAATTTATCATAGATGGATCTTCTTACAAGGGTGAAGCTAGCGTAGATTGTATTATAGGAAACTGGTGGAATCATAAAATATTTAAAGCAGATAAACAAATCAGTCCTCTTTCAGGAAGCATAAAAGAACAAGTGGTAAATTTTATTGGAAAAGAAAATTTAATTATTAATAATAAAGAATATTTAGTTGATCATTTTAAATTAAAATCTAAAAATGAAAATTTACCAGAAGAAAAAAAATTAGATTTTGATATTTGGTATAATAAAAAAAATAATTTAATATTGAAAGTTTCATATTCTAAAATGGGTAAATGGGAATATAGATTAAAAAATTTTGAATAATGGCTATTTGGGGAAGTTTAATTGGTGGAATGATAGGTCTCTCTCTTGGAGGACCTTTTGGAATGTTATTGGGTTCTTTAATTGGAGGAAAAATATCTAGAGCAAAATCTAGAGCTGGCTTTGGATCATTTGCCCAACCACAACAAATTTTTGCTTTATCTCTAATAGTTTTATCAGCTAAATTAAGTAAAGCTGATGGCCAAGTCAGTCGAGAAGAATTGATGGCTGTGAAAGATAAATTGAAGATACCAGAAAATGAATTGGATCAGGTAGGAAAAATATTTAATAAGGCTAAGGAAGAAAGCGCAGGATATGAACCGTATGCCCAACAAATTGCACAAATTTACAGAAGAAATATTAACGTACTAGAAGAAGTTATAAATATACTTTTTTATATAGCTGAAGCAGATGGAAATGTGAGTGATGCAGAACTGAAAATGATAGAACATATTGCTCAAATATTTGGATTAAATGAAATTCAAATAAATAGCATAAAAGAAAGTAGAAAATCTTCAGATAAGCTTAATCCCTATATTGTATTAGAAAGCAAACCTGGTGACGATCTTCAAATTATCAGAAAAAGATACCTAAATTTAAGCAAAGAACACCATCCTGACTTGTTAATTAGCAAGGGTGTACCTCAAGAAGTTATAGATGAGAGCAAAGCAAAAATGAGGGCAATTAATTCGGCTTGGGATCAAGTTCAAAAATTAAAGTCAAATTAAAATTGTTCTGTCTCTGTTGAGCCCTTCATTGCAGTTGTGGAGCTCTTTCCGGCGCTTATAGTATTTGACACTGCATCAAAATAAGATGTTCCAACTTCTCTTTGATGTTTAACGCTAGTGTACCCATCTTTTTCTCTTGCAAATTCTTGTTCTTGTATTTTTGAGTATGCTGTCATTCCTTTTAATTTATATTCTTCTGCTAATTCAAATATTGCTATATTCTGAGCATGAAAACCTGCAAGTGTAATAAATTGCCACTTATATCCCATATCACCAATTTTTTTTTGGAAAGATGATATTTCATCATCTGATAAATGTTTTTTCCAATTAAAAGATGGAGAACAATTGTACGCAAGAATTTTTCCTGGAAATTTTTCATGAATTGAATCAGCAAATTTTTTAGCTTCTTCGAGATTAGGAGTTGCTGTTTCACACCATATCAAATCTGAATACGGAGCATAAGCTAAGCCTCTTGAGATTGCTTGTTCAATTCCTTGTTTTACATAGAAAAATCCTTCTGGAGATCTTTTACCAGTTAAAAATGGTTTATCATTTTCATCAAAATCATTTGTAATTAATTTTGCGG
>CAJXDV010000133.1 GCA_913052435.1 uncultured Pelagibacteraceae bacterium | reverse complement strand
TTTCCAGTAACATTATATGGTCTTAAATCAACTAACATTAGGTGTGTATCGGTGCCGCCAGAAAATATTTTAAAGCCATTGATTTTTAACGTTTCTGATAAAATTTTTGCATTCTCAATAACAGACTTAATATAAATCTTAAAACTGTCTTGTAGAGCTTCTTGAAAACAAACAGCCTTTGCTGCAATAATATGCATTAAAGGTCCACCTTGGTAGCCTGGAAAAACAGCAGAATTAATTTTTTTAATCAAGTCTTCTCTATTGGTTAAAATAATTCCACCTCTTCCACCTCTTAATACTTTGTGCGTTGTTGATGTAACAATATCAGCATGCTCAATTGGATTTGGGTAACCTTTTCCAGCAACTAGTCCAGCAAAATGAGCCATGTCCACCATAAGATATGCGTTCACTTTGTTTGCTATTTCACGAAATTTTTTAAAGTCAATTATTCTAGAATATGCACTACCACCAGCAATAATCAGTTTAGGTTTGTGTTGCTTTGCTATTATTTCAACTTCATTATAGTTAATCAGTCCGCTTTCTTTGTCTACTTCATAATGAAATGAATTTAACCATTTACCTGAAAGAGAAACTTTAGCTCCATGTGTTAAATGACCTCCAGAATTTAAACTCATACCAAGTATTGTGTCTCCAGGATTTAAAAGGGCAAGGTATACGGCTCCATTGGCTTGAGCACCAGAATGAGGTTGTACGTTTGCATACTTGCAATTAAATAATTTCTTTACTCTTTCTATAGCCAAAACTTCCGCTTTATCAACAAATTCACATCCACCGTAATATCTTTTAGATGGATATCCCTCGGCATATTTATTTGTCATAATTGAACCCTGGGCATCCAATACAGCTTTGGATACAATATTTTCCGAAGCAATTAATTCAATATGCTCCTGTTGTCTTTCAAGCTCATGTTTTATAGAACTATATAATTCTGGATCAGTTAATGATAAATTTTTATCAAAAAAATTTTGATAATTATTTGACATATATTTATTTAATTTAGTCATAATAATTTATATTTTATTAATTCTCTTTGTATGACGACCACCTTTAAATTTCGTATTCAAAAAAATGTTGATACATTTAAGGACAATATTTTTTTTTGTCAATCTTGAGCCGAATGTGATAACATTAGCATTGTTATGTGATCTTGCTAATTTTGCTGACTTTTGATTATAACATAGTGCAGCTCTTACATTTTTATATCTATTTGCTGTCATTTCCATTCCTATACCTGATCCACAAACAAGAATACCTGTTAATTTTTTATTAAGATTAATTTTTTTAGATAATTTATGGGCGTAATCAGGATAATCAACTTTCATTAAATCAAAAGAACCCAAATCAATGATTGTTAATTTTTTCTTAGACAAGTGCTTTTTAATAGCTTCTTTAAGCTTAAAGCCAGCATGATCGGATGCAATTAATATTTTTTTCAAGCGAATATTCTCAGTTAAATTAATAATTCAAAACACAAGCAGTCAAAAGAACTCTATTTTTTATTCTACCATCGAATACATTGTGGCACTTTGTTAAATACCTTATAAAAGATAATAATATACATTATTTTTGTCGAATTAATTATAATAAAACAATAATTTAATAATTAGAAAAATGAAACTTATTGGATCGTACCCTAATATAAGACTAAGAAGGAATAGAAAAACCGAGTGGTCTAGACGACTTGTAAGTGAAAATAGTTTGTTGCCCAACGACTTAATTTGGCCAATATTTCTAACTGACGGTAAAAATCAAAAAAATCAAATTTCTACTATGTCCGGTGTATACAGATATTCATTAGATAAAATAGAAAAAGTTGTTGAAAAAGCAATCAAACTTAAATTGCCTCTCTTAGCCCTATTTCCACATACTCAAATAGGAAACAAAGACAAAGTTGGATCAGAGGCATTGAATGAAAATAACTTGATGTGTAAAGCTTTAAAGCTAATAAAAAAAAAATTTCAATCAGATATTGGTATAATGTGTGATGTAGCTTTAGATCCTTATACCTCTCATGGTCATGATGGTTTATTAAAGAAAGGATATGTTCAAAACGATGAAACTGTTGAAATTTTAGTTAAACAAGCGTTATTGTTAGCTGAAATGGGTTGCGATGTTATTGCACCATCTGACATGATGGATGGAAGAATTGGAAAAATAAGAAAAGCCTTAGATAAGAATAATTTTAAATTAGTTCAAATTTTATCTTACGCAGTTAAATATGCGTCAAATTTTTATGGTCCATTTAGAGATGCCATAGGTTCAAAAAAAAATTTAAAAAGTGATAAAAAAAATTATCAGATGAACTTTTTTAACCAAAAAGAAGCTTTGAGGGAAGTTGCTCTTGATATTAAAGAAGGTGCAGATTTTGTTATAGTTAAACCAGGAATGCCTTATCTTGATATAATCAAATTGGTTAGTGATACCTTCAAAATACCCGTATTTGCATATCAGGTATCTGGAGAATATAGTTTGATTAAAAATGGTATTAAGAAAAAAATAATATCTGAGAAGGTAATTGAAGAAAGCTTAATGTCATTTAAAAGAGCGGGAGCCAGTGCAATAATAACATATTTTGCTGATTACATTGCCCAAAGGTTAAGTTAGCCACCACCACTTTTTCTTACCCCACTTGATTTTATTCCAGATTCTTT
>CAJXDV010000132.1 GCA_913052435.1 uncultured Pelagibacteraceae bacterium | reverse complement strand
AAACTTTTCTATTCATAATGTAAGATTAATATCTTATTTTATTAGCTATTTGTAGCTTCTGTGTCTGCTTGATCGTTTACTTGGGATTCTTCTTCCTTAATTTCATCAAGAGATACATCTGGATCTTTTTCTTCTGAGGCAGTTTCGTCTGGGTTCGAAGGAACTTGTTGTGTATTACTTTGTAATTCTGCTAGATCATCTTTGGAAACTTGTATTTTTTCAGGAATTTTTCTTGCTCTTTTTGAAGGTAGAATTGGAACACCGCTCTTTGATATTTCACCTTTGTATAAATTTTCAAAATCATCGCCTATTTCCTCATCATATTCCCCAGTATCATCGACTTGCTCCACATGTTTTCTTAATTTATAGATGGCTGCTTCACTTAAATCTGGAACTTTGATCGTTTCTTCTGCTATCTCTCTTAAAGCAATAACAGTATTTTTATCGTTATCTCTATCTAAAGTTGGCTCTATTCCAGAATTTAGTTGAGCTGCTCTTTCTTTAGCAACTAAAACCAGTTCGTAAGGACTTTCTACTTTATCTATGCAATCTTCAACGGTAACTCTCGCCATGGGCGGTTATTTATACCTCAAGCTAAAAAAAATCAAGTTTTTTCTAAATAATTACTGGGTTTAATTTTTTTCTTATTAAATAAAGCAATACAATTGATAAAAATATATATATTCCAGAAACTACTGCTATTTCCTCGATTGAAAATCCTAAATCTATTAAAATTCCAAATAAAGCTGTTCCAAAAGCGGTGCCAAATACCATTAAAGCTGTAGTGAGAGCTTTTATAGACCCAATATATTTTACTCCATACATTTCAGCCCAAGTAGAAGAGCCCAGAACATTTGCCCAACCATTAGAAATACCAACTAAACCTAAAAATAAAAATGCTGTTAATGGTTCATTAAGATAAATAATTACTAAAGTAGAAATTAAGAGAGGTATATTCATATAAATCAATAACTTTCTACTAGTAAATTTGTCTATCAAAAAACCTGATGCGATTAAAGTAATTATAGAAAATATTGAATAAGACATAAATGATTGTGCAATAATATATGATCCCCATTCTTTTGATTCAGTTATAAATGATTGATAAACAAAAAATCCAGTTGCAATCCAAGGCATAGCAAGCATATTCATACAAATAACATAAAATCTATAATCCTTAAGCACCTCTATTCTTTTCCATTGTTTTATATTCAGATCATTTGTTTCGTTACTGCCTGTTTTTTCTCTTGAATCTAATTTTAAATTTTTAACTAGCAAGAAAGAAAAAATTGGTAACAAAATCAGAACAGAGATTGAAATACTTACCCAAATATCTTTCCAATTAACAAATGTTAATAAATAAACCATAGATACAGGTAAAATGAATTCAGCAGTGGATAAACCAAACCATCCGGCACTTAAAGCTTTACCTCTAGATTTTGTAAAATATCTTGAAATTATTGTTGAACCGGTATGTGTCATCATCCCTTGACCTGAAAATCTCATTAATAAAATTCCTATGAATAATAAAATCACTGACGATATTTTTGAGAAGAAAAAACAAGAAAATGATAAAAGAATTATTACAAAAAGAGAAAATTTAAAAATATTTACATCATCTATTTTTTTTCCAATCCAAATTAATAAAAAACTGCTGCACAATGTTGCGGATGCATAAATTGTACCAAATTGTCCATGCGTGATCGAAAGTGTATCTCTAATGCTTGGATTAAAAATTCCTATAAAAAAACTCTGTCCAAAGCTTGAAAAAAATGTAAATATAAATCCAAATACAATTACTTTTAAACTTAAACTTTTAAACATATTTAAATTATGACTTGTAATGTTGCTTTCATAGGTCTTGGAGTAATGGGCTACCCAATGGCTGGTTTTATATCAAAAGCCGGACACAATGTAACTGTTTATAATAGAACAACTTCCAAAGCAGATAAATGGATTAGCGAATACAAAGGATCAAAAGCTGATACACCTGCTAAAGCTGCTGAAAATGCAGATTATATTTTAACATGTGTTGGAAATGACAATGATTTAAGAGAAGTAACTTTTGGTGATAATGGAATTTTCAAAACAACTAAAAAAGGTTCTGTCTATATTGATAACACCACAGCATCAGCAACTATCGCAAGAGAAATATATGATTATGCTAAGAAAAATGAATTTGGTTTTTTAGATGCTCCAGTTTCTGGAGGTCAGGCAGGAGCTGAAAATGGTGCTCTAACTGTTATGGTTGGAGGCGATCAAGAAGATTATGATAAAGCAAATCATATAATTGATTGCTACAGCAAAAAAATGAAACTTTTAGGAAAATCTGGAAGTGGTCAGCTAGCTAAAATGGTTAATCAAATATGCATTGGAGGTCTAGTACAAGCATTATCTGAAGCTATAAATTTTGGTATGAATGCTGGACTTAAAATGGAAGATGTAATTGAAGTTATATCAAAAGGTGCTGCTCAATCTTGGCAAATGGAAAACAGATTTAAAACTATGATTGATGACAAATTTGAATTTGGTTTTGCAGTTGATTGGATGAGAAAAGATCTAAAAATTGCACTTGAAGAAGCAAAAATAAATAACTCACCTCTACCTATAACTGAAATAATTGATAAGTATTATGCTGAAGTTCAAAACATGGGTGGAAATAGATGGGATACTTCAAGTTTAATTAGGAGATTTAGAAAGTAATAACGTATGCA
>CAJXDV010000131.1 GCA_913052435.1 uncultured Pelagibacteraceae bacterium | reverse complement strand
GAAAAAGGTCTTAGTGAGTTGAATATAGATAAATCCTTACTTGTCATAATATCCTCCTTTTTTAATAAGCAAGTTTATTTTATTATAGGTCCCATCAGGCAACCTATAAAATTGATGTAGGTATTATTTTATTATTTTCAAGAAGTTAGGATTATGTTTTTTTTGCAATTTTGAGAGCGAATGCATAATCAATTGCGATTTCTTGAATAGCAGCATCTCTTCCAGATTTTCCACCATGTCCAGCGTTCATTTCTGTTTTTAATAATAACAGATTGTTATCTGTTTTATGATCTCTAAGTTTTGCGGTAAATTTTGCTGGCTCGTCAAATAATACTCTATTATCGCTTAAACTAGTTGTGATTAACATATTTGGGTAATCCATCTTTTTTATATTGTTATAAGGCGCATAGGAATAAATATAGTCAAAATGTTCTTTATTATCTTTTGCATTGCCAAATTCATCAAACTCTCCGACAGTTAAAGGTAATAAATGGTCCAGATTAGTTGTTAATGAGTCTACAAATGGCACAGCCATAATTATTCCTAAAAATAATTCAGGTTCTTGATTTACAGCAGCGCCCATCAATAGCCCTCCTGCAGAACCACCCATTCCTATAATTTTTCCTTTAGAAGTATATTTTTTATCAATTAAATATTTTCCAACTGCAATATAGTCTTCAAAAGTATTTTTTTTGTTTAATAATTTTCCTTCTTTCCACCATTTCATTCCTCTTTCCATTCCACCTCTAATATGTGCGGTTACCCATATAATATCTCTATTAATTAAACTTAATCTTGTTGATGAGAAATTTGGAAACATTGAATTTCCATAAGATCCATATCCATATAATAGTAAGTTTGCAGATCCATCTGTTTTGGTGTTTTTATGTCTTGTAATTGTAATCGGAACCATACGTCCATCATGAGAAGGGCACTCTATTCTTTCAACAACATATTCATTTGGGTTATGTCCTGAAGGAATTTCCTGTTCTTTAACTAGTTTTTTTTCTTTAGTTTTTAAATTATACAAATATGTTCTTCCAGGTGTTTTCGGAGAGGAATAGGATAAATAAACAAAATCAGTATCTCTATCTCTTTGTACCAACGAAATTCCAGGCACAATTACTTTTTCATCAGAAAAAATTATCTCCTCTTCATTATTTGATTTAGGATTTCTCAAAATTAATTTTCCAAGTGCGTCAGATGTTTCCGATCTAACAATCCAGTTTTTTAAAAAAACTAAACCACCAATCAATACTTCATTTTTTGCAGGAATGAAGGTCTCCCAATTTTGTTCACTTAAATTATTACATTTTTCAATTTTAAAATCTTCAGCGTCTTCATTTGTATGATTATAAAAGAAATTATCCCAAGAATTTACAGAGTAAATTATTCCTTTTTTTCTTTTTTTAATTATTTTTGGTTTTGGTTTTTCTTCATTTACACCAAAATAGTACTGTTCAGAAGTGTTATGGTCTGAAGTTGAAATAAAAAAATATTTTTCATCAGAACTTAATCCAATATTAACAGTGAATGCTTCGGTCATTTCTTCAAAAATTAATTCATCGTCTTTAACCGAAGATCCCAATTTATGCCTAAAAATTTTTCTTGGACGGTGATGTTCATCTAGCTTGGAATAAAAAACATATTTATTATCCAAACTGAAAGTGATACTTCCGCTTGTTTCTTCTATTTTTTCAGTAACTAATCTTTTTGTTTCAATATCTCTTATGTATATTGTGTAATACTCTGATCCTTTAAGGTCTAAAGAATACCCCAGGTATTTATCGTTAAAACTTACTTCTAAATCGCCCAATCCAAAATATTCAGTATTGAGCTTTTCTTTTTCAGCATCTCCATTCCATATTTCTTCAATGTTGTTAGTGCCAATTTTTTTTCTTAATTTAATTGAATAATTTCCTTTGGTTGTAGTTTTGGTCCAATATTCATAATTTTTATCTTTAAATGGTAGAGACTCGTCATCTAATTTAATTCTTCCTTTAATTTCATCAAAAAGTTTCTTTTGAAGGTTCTTAGTATCCTTCATTTGATATTCAAAATACTGATTTTCTTGTTCTAAATATTCTTTTACTTCCGGTAAAAGTTTTGTGCCATCTCTTAATACTTCTAAAATATTTGATTGGTGTATCCAGCTATAATTATCTTCCCAAGTTTTATTATGACAAGATTTTAATTCTGATTTTTTTTGAAGCTGTGGTATTTTCATCTAGATATAAATTAATATATGAATATTTTTTTTATAACACTTATAATTTTCGTCTTTGTTTATATATTTCTTAATTGGTTTGCAAAAACCTCTACTAAAAAAATTTCAAAATTTATTAGATTAACAATTATTATTTTATCCATATTTTTAGCATTAATTATGGTTTACGCTGGCAGATATATATTTTCTTTACCATTTGTTATAGCAATTTTACCATTAATTAAAACAAAAGCAGGCATATCTTTATTTCAACTTTTTAGATTATGGGGGTTAATTCGAGTCTTAAAAAATTCTGGAAGATTTAATTTTAATAACTTTAATCAAAATATAAATAGACAAAGCATGTCTAAGGATGAAGCCTATAAAATACTTAATTTAGATCCAAATAACAAATATACAAAAGATGAAATTTTGAATTCGTATAAAAAAATTATGAAAAAAATCCATCCAGATGTTAGTCCTGAATTAAATAGATTGGCATCTATTGTTAATGAAGCCAAAGA
>CAJXDV010000130.1 GCA_913052435.1 uncultured Pelagibacteraceae bacterium | reverse complement strand
GTGCTAATGTAAAATTTACAACAAAAGATTTAGATATTTATTTGGGAAGATTGGCCGTTAGTTTTGGTAAGCCTCAGTTTTGGAACTTATTTGATTATTATGGTTCTTCATATCTTAATCAAGATTTTAAGTCTGGAATTGATGCTATAAGAATAGATAAATCTTTCAGTAATTTCAGTGGAGTAAATCTAGTTGTAAATAAAATGAAAAAATATAATGAATCTGGAAGTTATTTGGAAAATACTCTTGCTCAATTTTATCAGAGAACAGGATTGGAAAGAGAAGTAGGTTTTTTGTTAAGAGGTTATAAAACCTTTAATGACACTGATTATGCCATATTATACAAAAGTGAACCCGAGGGACATCTTGTAGGATTTGAAGTCGACGGCGAAATAGGTTCTTTAAATATATATAATGAAATTACCTATTTGTGGGGAACTGACAAAATTTCAATGCCAGGATCTTACCAAGGAAATTTATTAAAAAATTATTTTACTAACGTTTTAGGAATCAATTATCGCTTTAATAATAATTTACAAATAATAATAGAACATTTATTTAATGGTTTAGGAGATTCTAATAATTTAGACGCTTCCAATATTCGATATAATAATGGTTTAAACACATCTCTAAATGAACATGTGACTGGAATTTCTTTGAATTATGAGCTCAACCCTTTATTGATAGGAAAGTATGATTCCAAAATAGCTTGGCAAGATTCTTCACATCAACATAATATAACTTTAACTAAATCTATAACTGATAACATGGATTTTATAATAGGAAGTCAGATCAACATTGGAGATAGACCTGGAGGTAGCAATTGGCAAAATCCAAACATACAAAGTGAATTTGGTAGACAAAATAATACAATTTTTTTTCAATTGAAAAGTTATTTTTAACAAAATTTAAATAAAAAACTTTTTGTGATTTTGGTTCTGTTTATGTTGCGTTGTAATACAAGCATGGCAAACAACATAACAAATAATAAGCAATTAAATTTACAGAATAATTTAGCTAAGAGAAATTTATAAATTTTCGGGAGTCTAATATTTCATTAGATTGAATTCAATAAATTTATTTTCATAAAAATGAAATAAATTTTTTGAAAGTTTTACTTGATAATGATAATATTAAATTACTACAAAGGAGGTGTATTTATGAAATTATCACCACCTGATACTTAGTTGGTATAATTAATAAATCGTGAGTTGAGTAGTAATAAAAAAAAAGGTCCATTATTATGGATTTGCCTAAGAGGCCTGTATAGGGGAGCTCTTATGGAGCTTTCGCCTTAAGAGCGACCCCCTTCAATAATAAGATTCGAATAGAAACGCACACTTAATTTTTGTTTATTTGGTGTTTTGTAACTGTTTCATCCTACAAAATCCTACAATATTTAGATAAGTTTTAATCATTAATAAACTTTCAGGGATCGTGGTTCTGGATTTGTCTTTGTCTTATATTTATTGATAAAATAAACATTTATAATGAAAAAAAAGAAATTATGAAATCAATATCAAGTGGAAGAACTAGAAGACGTCAAAAAAAACACAAAAGAACAAAAAAGAAAAAAATGAAAAAATGAAAAAGCTTATTCATTGACAGCATGACCAATAAAACAATCGAAATAATGGCTCCAGCAGGTTCATGGGAATCCTTACGAGCAGCAATACAAGGGGGTGCGAACTCTGTTTATTTTGGAATTGAACAATTAAATATGAGAGCCAGATCTTCCAATAATTTTACTTTGAAAGATTTGACAGAAATAGCTGAACTTTGTAGTAAAAAAAATATTAAAACCTATGTTACTCTCAACACTATTATTTACGATCACGATCTAATATTAATGAAAAAAATAGTGAACACAGCCAAACAAGCTGGAATTACAGCTATTATTGCTTCTGATCAAGCAGTAATTAGTTATGCATCTTCAATTAAAATGGAAGTTCATATTTCTACCCAAACAAATATTACCAATATAGAAACAATACGTTTTTATTCTCATTTTGCGGATGTTGTTATTTTATCGAGAGAATTATCTTTACTTCAAACAAAAGAAATAACGAAAGAAATTGAAAAACAACAAATAAAAGGACCTTCCGGAAATTTAATCAGGATCGAAATTTTTGCTCATGGTGCATTGTGTATGGCGGTTTCAGGAAAATGTTATTTGAGCTTACATACCACAAACTCTTCTGCAAACAGAGGTGCATGCATTCAAAATTGTAGAAAAACTTATACAGTTACAGATAAAGAAGATGGTCATCAATTTGATATTGACAATGAATATATTATGTCACCAAAAGATTTATGCACTATAGGATTTATTGATAAAGTTTTAGATTCTGGTTCAAGCGTTCTAAAGATAGAAGGAAGAGGCAGATCTCCTGAATATGTAAAAACAACTACTCAGTGTTATCGAGAAGCTGTGGATTCTTATTTAAAAGGAACTTACAATAAAGAAAAAGTGAAAGGTTGGATTGTTCGACTAAAAACTGTTTACAACAGAGGTTTTTGGGATGGTTATTATTTAGGTCAAAAAATGGGAGAATGGACAGGAATTCACGGATCTAAAGCCACAAAAAAGAAAATATATTTAGGTAAAGCTAAAAAATATTTCACAAAAATACAGGTTGCAGAATTTGACTTAGAAGCGCAACATTTGCAAAAAGGCGACAGTATTTTAATTACTGGAAAAACAACAGGAGTTATTGAAGCAGTAGCAGATGAGTTTCGCATTAACGATAAACAAGTAAAAGAAGTAAAAAAAGGGGATAACTTTTCTATGA
>CAJXDV010000129.1 GCA_913052435.1 uncultured Pelagibacteraceae bacterium | reverse complement strand
AAATTGTCTATATCTATTAGTCAAAAGTAATTTTATAAATCATTTTAACTTATAAAATCAATATATTTTGATTAATTATTGCTATAAAAGAAAAATGTAAGATGAATTTAGCCAGATTATTGATCTTAAAAAAAAAGTTCAACTTAAAATGTTTAAAGAAATATATTCTAAAACAATAAAACTAGCTGGTCACAAAAGCTCCAGTTTCTTTTTAGGACTGGTCTCATTTATTGAAAGTTTCATTTTTCCAATTCCACCAGATGTATTAATAATTCCAATGACAATAGCAAAAAAGCAAGAATGGATTAAAATTGCATTAATTGCAACAATTGGATCAGTGTTAGGCGCATGCTTAGGATATTTTATTGGATATGTCTTTTTTAATGAAATAGGAATTAAAATATTTGAACTTTACGGTGTCGACAATACATCATTTTTGAAAGACAAAATATCTTCTGAAGGAGGTGTGATTGCATGGATGACTATACTGGCTATAGCTGGCTTTTCACCCATTCCTTTCAAACTACTAACAATTACAAGTGGTTTTGTACATTTTAATTTATTATATTTTATAATCGTCTCTTTAATTACCAGGGGTTCCAGATTTTTTATAATCGCTTTCCTTATTGGAAATTTTGGCTTTGCTATGAAAAAAATTATAGAAAAAAAATTATTAAAAGTTTCAATGGTTTTATCTATTATATTAATTATATTTGCTTATTTGATATATAAATTATTGGTAAATTTTATTAGTTAAAAATGAAAATATTTCTCAATAAAAAAAATTTTTATATCTTTATTTTAATTTATTCTTTGTTGGCAATTTTTTTTGCATTATATGTCGAACATATTTTGCAATATAAAGCATGCAAGCTTTGCCTGTACCAAAGAATACCTTACGTGGCAGCAATTTTTATTAGTTTTATTGGTTATAACTATTTTAAAAATGACAAGATATTAATTTTAATTATTATGATTTTCTCAATAAGTGCTCTTATATCGGGCTATCATTATGGAATTGAAAATAATATATTCGAAGAATTTTCAGGATGTTCTAATAATTCACTCGGTATTACCAATAAGACAGAACTATTGAAATCTTTAAATGATAATGTTCAAAACTGCAAAGATGTTAATTTTAAATTGTTCGGAGTATCTTTGGCTGGAATAAATTTTTTATTGTCTTTATTAATTGCAATTTATTCTTTAAGAACCTTGGTTTATGAAAAAAACTAACCCAAAAAAACTAGAAGAATTTATAAGAGTTGACCATGCGGGTGAAAGAGGAGCTATAAAAATTTATGAAGGTCAACTATTAGCTCTTAAAACTTTATGCAAAGACTCTAATTTACAAAAAACAATAGAAGAAATGAAAATTCATGAAAAGGAACATTGTGATTTTTTTGAAAAAGAAATTAAAAAAAGAAATATTGAACCAACTAAATTTCTACCTTTGTGGGATTTAATAGGCGTAGGTTTAGGTTTTGGATCAACAATTTTTGGAGAAAAAACAGCTATGTTATGTACTGCTTCTGTAGAAGAAGTAATTGACACTCACTATCAAAATCAAATTGATCAATTATGTTCAGATGAAAAAGATCTAAAAGAAAAAATAATTAAATTTAGATCAGATGAATTGTATCATAAAGACATTGCTTATGAAAAAGGCGCAACTAAAGATGGTATATACGGGATATTAGATAAAATAATAAAAACTGGATCAAAAATAGCAATAAATATTTCAGAGAAAATTTAATTAAGGCTCTAGTTCAACATCCCAATATAAATAATCCATCCAACTCTTATGTAAAAAATTTGGGGGGAAATTCTTACCATTTTTGTGGAGGTCTTCTGTGGTAGGTTGATATGGCAATTGATTTAATGTCATACCCGAAAGCTTTAACAATCTTCCACCTTTTTTTACATTACAAACTGAACACGCTGTAACAACATTATCCCAATCTGTTTTTCCACCTTTTGATCTTGGCAACAAATGGTCAAAAGTTAACTCGTTTTTACTTCCACAATACTGACAACTGAACTTGTCTCTTAAAAAAACATTAAACCTTGTAAAGTTAGGATTAGAATGAGGTCTAATAAATGATTTAAGTGCTATAACGCTTGGAAGTTTCATGCTGAAAGAAGGACTTCGTATAGTTTTTTCATAATAATTAACTATGGAAACTCTGTCTAAAAAAACTGACTTGATTGAGTCTTGCCAGTTCCAAAGAGATAGAGGGTAGTAACTTAAAGGTCTATAGTCTGCATTCAAAACTAGTGCAGGACATTTTTCTAATGAAAGATTTTGATCCGACAGTTCAATCATGTAATAAGTCTACAATATCTAATTTGTTATATCAAGAATACAAGTTTAATATGAAAGTTTTATTAATTAATTAAATTTTTTTTAATAAAATTTAATGCCGCACTTGATGCTTCGACCGGTATATAATGATCACAATTTTTTATCATTAATGTTTCAACATTAATTTTATGTCTAATTAAAAAATCTTTAGCATCTAACAAATTGTTTGGTGAAACAATTGGATCTGAATCACCATGCAACAATAATATATTTGTTTTTGATTTTATTCTTGATGAAAGATCATTTTTATCTATTATTTTTCCTGAAAAGCCAACTATACAATTAAAACTTTCATTAAATGTTAGTCCAACATTAATCGACATCATGCAGCCTTGGCTAAAACCAGAAATACAAATCTGAGAATTTTTTAATTTATACTCTAATTTAATTTCATCTATATATTGTTTTATTTTATTTTCTGCTTTCTT
>CAJXDV010000128.1 GCA_913052435.1 uncultured Pelagibacteraceae bacterium | reverse complement strand
TTGTAATTAATTTTCCTGCTCTTGTTGATCCTGTGAATGACACCATATCTATATCAGGATGACCGGATAATTGTGTACCAACACCAGGTCCATCGCCGTTAACTAAATTAAAAACACCTGGTGGAAACCCCGATTCATCAAGCATTTCTGCAAATAACATTCCTGATAGTGGCGCAATCTCAGAAGGTTTCAAAATCATCGTACATCCAGCGGCCAAAGCTGGTATAACTTTCAATGTAATTTGATTGATTGGCCAATTCCACGGAGTAATTAGACCACAAACACCAATTGGCTCATAAGCAATATAATTATCTGATTCATTGCCAAAAGATAATTCAAATTTAAATTCTTTTAACCTTTTTATAAAGTCTTTTATATGGGAAGCTCCAGATGATGTTTGTGCCGTACTAGCCCAATCAATAGGAGCTCCCATTTCCAAAGAAATCGATTCTGCCATTTCACTCCATCTAGATTTATAAATTTCATATAATTTTTGAATGAGAGAAATTTTTTCATCTTTTGAAGTTTGGCTCCAACTTGAAAAAGCTTCTTTCGCTGCTTTTACAGCTGAGTTTACATCTGCGACACCTCCTAATGAAACAATTGCGCAGGGCTCTTCATTTGACGGATTAATTACCTGGAAATCATTTGATTTTATTGGAGCAGTCCACTGACCATTTATATAAAAATTTCTTTTATCCAGCATTCAAAATAGTTTTTTAAATTTATGTTTTTATTTATTGATTATATATCGATTTATTATCATCTAATAGTCTTAAAAGAGCTGGCCACTCATGTTTGCCTAATTGAAATCGAGGATCATCATACTGACCTGCTGCATATTCCATTATATTGTCAGACGGCCCAATGACATCCTGCCCCGTAGAAAGAGTGTCAACTTGATTTTTACAGGCTCTGTCCAGATAATACATTAGCATAAAAGCCTCCCCTATTGTCTCTCCACAAGTCAATAGCCCATGATTGCGCAATATCATTACTTTATTAGAGCCAAGACTTTTAGCTAAACTTTCACATTCTTCAACCTCAGTCGACATCCCCTGCCAATCATGATAGCTAACTCTGTTGTGAAATATAGCTGCGTCTTGAATAATAGGTTGTAGCCCATTTTTTAAACAAGAAATTGCAAGACCTGCCCTTGAGTGAGTGTGCATAACGCAATTAATATCTTCTCTGGTTTTATGAATAGCTCCGTGAATAACATAACCTGTATCATTGATCTCCCCATCACCACATACAACCGTTCCATCTTGATCTATTTCCAAAAGATTAGAGGCTGTTATTTCATCGTATCTTAAGCCAAATTTATTTATTAAAAATGTATTTTTTTCAGAAGAAGTTCTCACAGTTATATGATTCCATATAATATCACTCATTTGAAAATGATCTGCTAAATGATAACATGCAGCTAAATTTATTCTATTAGATTTTTCTTCTTCACTAAAATTTTTTTGATTATTCATTGTACTTTACTTTTAGATTAAAAGTTTATAGTCATAAAGTTAAAAATAAAAGGATAAATTGTCTATAAAAAACATTGCTTTAGATATCGATTTTGTAAAAGCTCAATTTCCCGCCTTTAAAGATCCCCTAAGTTCTAAATGGTCTTTTTTTGAAAATGCAGGAGGAAGCTATGTACCACATAATGTTATAAAACACCTAAATAATTTTATGACTTCTACAAAAGTTCAACCCTATGCAGAATTTGACATATCAGCAATTGCTGGAAATAATATGGATAAGGCAACAGAATTATTTGCAGAAATGATAAATGCCAGAAAAGATGAAATTATCATTGGAGCATCAACAACAATGAACATGTATGTTTTATCCAATGCTATGAAACATTTCATAAAACCAGGAGATGAAGTTATCGTAACTAACCAAGATCATGAAGCAAATATTGGTGCTTGGAGAAGATTAGAGTCTTATGGAGCAGTTATAAAGGAGTGGAAAATAAATACTGAAAATGCTGAACTTGAGATAGAAGATTTAAAAGCACTTTTAACTAATAAAACAAAAATTGTTGCCGTTACACATTGTTCAAATATCGTCGGATCAATTAATAATCTTCAATCTATTGCAAAACTTGTTCATGAATATAATGCTTTTTTAGTTGGTGATGGCGTATCTTATGCGCCTCACGGATTGCCTAATGTAAAAGATCTTGATGTAGATTTTTATACTTTCAGTTTATACAAAACTTACGGACCACACTTAGGTTTATTATATGGTAAAAAAGAAATTTTAAATCAACTTCCTAATCAAAATCATGAATTTTTGGAAGGTGATGTTCCCTATACCTTAAATCCAGGAGGTCCAAATCATGAAGAGCTGTCATGTTTAGTTGGAATATATGAATACTTTAATAATTTATATAATCATCATTTTCCTGATGAAAATAATACTCTTAGAAAAAAAATAGAAAAAATTAATGAATTAATTTCTAATCATGAAGAACAAATTGCAAATCCATTACTAGAATACTTGAACTCACGTAATGATATTAAGCTAATAGGTAAAAAGAAAATAGAAAATAAAAACAGAGCTCCAACAATTGCTTTTACTTTTGTTAATCAGTCATCAAAAAAGATAAGTGATCAATTAGTGAAAAATGGAATTGCGACTAGAAATGATAATTTTTATGCCTGGAGATGCCTTAAAGCATTAGGAATCGATGTTGATGATGGAGTAGTAAGAACTAGCATGGTTCACTACAATACCCATGAAGATGTTGAAAAATTAATTAGTGTATTAAAAAAAATATAAATATATTTTAATAACTTGAACTTGATAATTTTCCTTTTTCGTTATTTTTCATTT
>CAJXDV010000127.1 GCA_913052435.1 uncultured Pelagibacteraceae bacterium | reverse complement strand
TTTATCAGCCGCAGCATTTAGTTCATCCCAAGTTGTTGGAACAGAAATACCATTATTATCAAATACTGCTTTGTTAGCCCACATCCAATCAATTCTATGAATGTTTACTGGAGCAGCACAATAAGGACCACTGTTGTTTTGACATTTATGAACGTTTGCTATCATTGGATCTAAAAGATTGTCCCATCCTTCAGATTTAGCTATTGCATCAATATTATATGGAGCCACAACACCTTCTTGATCATATTCTTGGATTGTTGGACCTTTAATTTGAGATGCAGAAGGAGGATCGCCAGCTACTATTCTTGCTTTTAGTGCAACGTTAGCAGCGTCTCCACCACCACCTGTTACAGGCATATCCATCCATTCACCACCATTAGCAGCAAAGTCATCTTTTAATACTTTAAGTGCAGCCGCTTCGCCTCCTGAAGTCCACCAGTGCAATACCTCAATTTTTGGTCCTGCAAGTGATATACTTGGAGCTAACACGAATACAAAAAAAGCTATTAATATTTTTTTCATATTTCCCTCTTTGTTTTTTATTTAAAGTTAACTTTATAAAAGCAAGTATAGAAAGATTATTCATTTATTCATAACAAAAAAATGAAATACAACTTTGAATTGTTTTTTATTTTTGTTATTTTTTTCTTTAATTAACTTTAAAAAATTGATTTGTTTAATTCTTATTATTAAATCAGTAGTAGAAATTGTTAGTAAATTGATTTTCTTCCTAATCTCGCAGCGCCTCTCACTCCACTGGCATCCCCATATTTAGGTTTAAGAAATACTCCTTCGTATTCTTTTCCTATAACAAATTTTTTTACCATAGATTCAATTTCATTTAAAAAATCTATTTCTTTAGATACGCCTCCTCCAAAAATAAATACATCTGGATCTAAGATATTAATTATTGTTGATATGGACATTGCTAAATTTAATTTAAATTCATCAATAAATCTTTCTGCATCTAGATCGTGTTTCCTGTTTAATTCAAATATTTGGTTAGTTTTTAAATTTTTTTTAAATTTTTTATTAAATCTTCTTGATATAGATAAACCAGAAATAAAATTTTCAATTTCAGCATCACGAAGATTGCTTGAATCAAAATTTTCCTTTTTTGCGGCCAAATAAGGTAGTTGATTATGGCCCCATTCTCCAGCAACTCCATTGGGTCCACTTACTATTTTTTTATCTATTACTAATCCTCCACCTGCTCCTGAACCTAATATAATTCCGTAAATTATTTTGTAATGTTTTCCCGCTCCATCAATAGCTTCCGACAGTGCAAAACAATTAGCATCGTTTTCACAAAAAACTTCTTTTCCTAATATTTTTCTTAAATCGTTTTGAAAAGGTTTTTTTTCTAACCAATTGCAATTTGGAGCATTTTTAACCAATCCTGTTTGAGGGGAATGAACGCCGGGATGACAAACTCCAACTGGAAGCTCTTTATTAAATTCTTGTTCTAATTTATTAACAATATCTTTGATTGTATTAATTATTTTTAAATAATCCTTTGGACAATGTATTCTTGATCTATGGCTTTCTTCACCGTTATCTTCAAGAATAACACTTTCAATTTTCGTAGCACCAACGTCTATACCTATCTGCATAACTAATATGTTGCTCTTCCACCACTTAAATCGAATACTGCAGCGGTTGAAAATGAATTTTCTTCACTTGCAAGCCAAGAAACAAGAGATGCTAACTCTTCTACTTTTGCAAACTTATTTCTTGGTATTTTTGACAACATATAATTTATATGTTCTTCGGTCATTTGATCAAAAATTCTTGTTTTTGCTGCAGCTGGAGTAACACAATTAACGGCAATATTTTTTTGTGCTAGTTCTTTTCCTAAAGATTTAGTTAACCCTATAACGCCTGCTTTAGATGTACTATATGCGCTTGCATTTGGATTGCCTTCTTTTCCAGCAATAGAAGCTATATTTACAATACGTCCATAGTCATTTTTAGCCATGAATGGTACTACTGCTTTACAACAATAAAAGACTGCATTTAGATTTAAATTTATTACTTTATTCCATTCTTCAAGTGGATATTCTGCTACTGTAGTATTTTTTCCAGCAATACCAGCATTATTTATAAAGATATCAATCTTTCCAAATTTTTTTTCAATATCATTTAAACTTTTATTTATTTCATCAAAGTTTTTTACATCAACAATTTGATAAGAACAGTCATTTGAATTTAATTTAGATATAGCCTCTTCTGCAGCTTTTTTATCTATATCCCATATAATTACTTTTGCTCCGGATTTAATGAATCTTTCAGTTATTGCAAAACCAAATCCTTGAGCGCCGCCAGTTACTATCGCTACTCTATTTGATAAATCGAATTTAATCATTTGTTAATTTTTTTTCTTTTTATTAAAGGAAAAATTAAAGCAATTAAAGACAAAATAAAGAATGTTAATGCTATAGGTCTAGTTAAAAACATAAACCAATTTCCATCAAATATAACTAAAGATTGTCTTAAAGTACCTTCAACTAGTTCACCTAAAATTAAACCAATTATTACTGGCACCACAGAAAAACCATATCTTCTCATAAAAAAACCAATCACTCCAAATAAAAGCATTATCCATACATCAATTAAAGATTGACTAAGTGAATAAGTTCCACAGACTGAAACTGCAAATATTTCATACTTAGTATTTTTCTTTATTAGCCCTTGATGCCTAAGTGGGTATACTTAACATTTAAATAATCTTTAATTGCCATTGAACCACCTTCTCTTCCATATCCGGCTTGTTTAATTCCACCAAAAGGAGCTTCGGCTATAGCAACCACTGGAGTATTTACAGCTACTGTACCTGTTTCCATTA
>CAJXDV010000126.1 GCA_913052435.1 uncultured Pelagibacteraceae bacterium | reverse complement strand
TTTATAAATGGATTAAACAATAAATTGTTTAAATCAGAAAATAACAAAATTATTTGCCTAATTTTTTTCTAAGTCTTTTATGTTAACAAATTTCTTGCAAAGGCTTTTATTGTTTTTTTTTATATCATCAAAAAAATTCCAAGCTAAAACCAAAATACAATCAACTTTTTTAGAAATTTTATCTTTTCCTACAATAGATATATTAACCCCAGGCAAATATTTGCCGTGCTTTAATTTATTATCTTCAACAATAAAATCTATCTCATGGGAAATACCAAAAAAATTTAATGCCGTTGTGGCTTTGGCAGGTGCTCCGTAACCCGCAATGTTATTGTTTTCTTTAATTCTAGAAATATTCTTTATTACATTTTCTTTTATCTTGTAAATTTCTTTCGAAAATTTTTCATATGTTTTAAAATCTTTAATGCCAAAATTTTCTTCTTCCTTTAAAAGTTCTTTAACACTTTTCTCTATTTTTATTTTATTATTTTTTTTAACATATATTCTTAAAGATCCACCATGAGTATTAATTTTTTCAGCCCTAAAAATTTTTCCACCCAATTTGTTAAAGAAAGTGAGCAAAGAAGTTAAAGACCAGTAATTGTAATGTTCATGATAAATGTTATCGAAAGTCAAATCTTTTAAAGTATTAAGTAGATATTGAATTTCTATAATTATGGTTCCTTGTTTTTTTAATAATTTAAACATACATTCGGCCATAGTTTTTAGGTCGTCAGAATGTGCAAAAACATTTGATGCTAGAATTAAATCAGCATTTTTCTTTATTTTTTTTAAACTATTTTTGTCCAAAAAACCGTTATAAGTTTTTATCTTTTCTTTATTTGCAATTTTTGCCAGATTTTTAGCTGGCTCGATTCCTAATAACTTTTGAAACTTTAAATTTTTGAACGGTTTTAATGCTATCCCATCATTGCTACCTACATCAATAATATATGATTTTTTTGGAGATAATTTAAATTCATTAATATATTTTTTTGCAGCTTTCTCAAAATGTTCTCTGAATAATTTTGAGGTTGAAGATAAATAAAGATAATTTGAAAACATTTTTTTTGGATTAATTGCTACAGACAGTTGACAATTATAGCACTCTTTACAAAGATTCATTTCAAGTGGATAAAATTCGCATTTTGATTTTTTGTTTTTTAGTAAATTATTTGCCAATGGTTGGTAACCCAAAGATAAGACTCTTTTTAAATTTTTGCTTCCACAACAACGACAATCAAATTTGTATGAATTTATTAAAATATCTTTTTCCTCCTTATTAACCAAAACATGTCGCATAGTATGAGTAATTCCATAATTTTCATGTTCTCTTTCTCCGCTTACTAGATTTAGAAAAATTGAGTCTTTAGTAAAAACCATTGTGTGGGCAACATTTGGTTTTGTAATTATTAAATCTCCTTCATTGACAAGATGTGTAATTTTTTTTGCTTTGTTGTCTAACAAATCTCCAAAAATACTAATATACTGACCCTTTATTAGAATACATTTCTGTTCTTGGATAGGATGATAATGATTTGCTCTTATTGTTCCTTTTTTTGACTCAATGTAACCAACCAAGTTGATTGGTTCTGGTAATTCATAATTACTGATTTTTCCTCTTTCATCAATAAATTCTTTTTCTCCCTTCTTAATATATTCTAAATTTTCATTAAAATTTTTAGAAGACCATTTAGTAATCATTTCTTTAATTGAAGTTTCCAATTTATATAAAAATTTAAATCCCGTATTTAAAAGTTTTTTGTTTGAAAGTGTGTAACCTGGATTTGGTATTTCGTCCTTAGTTATTTCTAAATTAGTTTTTGAATTTATTTTTTTGCAAATTTTTGCAATTTCTTTTACAGAAGCATTTTCTTTCGTAAGATGAAATATTTCTTTATTAATTTTATTGTTTTCTCCCATAAATTTAAGACATCTAACCACGTCCTGTAACGGGACGAGACTCTTTATTTGTCTACCACCAGAAAACAAATTAATAGTTCCATTTAATGAAGAAATTTTAGAAAATAAATTTGGTACTATATTTATTCTTGTAGAGTAGTTTGAATACCCATAAACAGATCCTAGTCGAAGTATGATGTAGTTTTTTTTTGATTTTTTTATATCCATCTCATTTTGTACTTTACTAGCTGAGTAAGCAAGTATCGGGCAAGGTGTTTCTTCCTCATCAATATCATTCTTAAATTGTTTAAGACCTTCAAAGATTACATGAGTAGATGGAAAGATAATCTTGCAGTCTTTTGAAATTGATTCCAAAATATTTTTGGTTCCCTCGACAGCTACTTTTTTGATTTCATCTTCCAATTCTTGACTAGACTCGTTTTTAACATGTGGTACGTCTGTAATCCCAGCAAGATGATAGACAATATCAGCATCTTCTAGATGTGCTTGTAAAGAAGATTTATTAAGAATTTTAACTTGGAAAAATTCGATATTCCAATTTCTTAATTGATTAACAATTTCAGAAACAAAACGATCGTCAATTGCAATTATTTTGTGATATCGGCTTTCACCCGAATATAGCTTGCACAGTTCTGCACCTAAGTATCCAAGAGCACCGGTAATAACAATTTTTTTTTTCATAAATAAATTATTATGGCTTGATTCTCTCAATCAAAATTCTTAATAGAACAGGAAACATATGATAAAATTTTATTTTTTTTCCTTCATTTTTTGTTCTACCATTATAATTTACAGGAACTTCAAAAAATTTTTTCCCTTTCCTAACTAATTTGCATAAAATTTCTGCGTGCTGTTCAAAGCCATTTGTTTGCAAATTTTGAGAATCTAATAAATGTTTCTTAAAACACAAATAACAACAATATATATCTGTAAAAGT
>CAJXDV010000125.1 GCA_913052435.1 uncultured Pelagibacteraceae bacterium | reverse complement strand
TATTTTTAAATTGATTAAATTTATTAATATCAAATAATAAATTCCTTTTTTTACCGCTGTGGGTAAACTTACTTTCAACAATTATAAATTTATCGACGTAGGGGTCTAAACAATTGAGACGAATATCAATAACTGTTTCTTCGTCATAATACATAAAACAATCATAAACTTTCATAGGTCAAATTATTTTATATTTATTTCATTTAAACGTAAATTGGCAATCTTACATACTTGTGAGATTGCCTCTCTAAATTCATCATCAGCAGTATTTAGAATTCTTTTTTTAAATTTATTTAAAATTTCCGTCTTGTTTCTACCTCCAACAGCAAGAATAAAAGGGAAACCAAATTTTTTTTTATACTCATCATTCAAATTTTTGAATTCATTAAACTCTTCTTTAGAGCACAGATCTAATCCTGCATTACTTTGCTCTGCTCGAGAATTTGTAGAAAGCGAATTAACCGTTGCCTTGTCAGCTAGATCAGGATGAGCTTTAAGAATTCTTAATTGATTTTCTTTAGTTGTAGTTTCAAAAATTCTTAACATTTTTGAACACAGGTCTTCGAAACTATCAAAGGGTTTTTGGTTATATAGTTTTTCCGCAATCCATTTGGTCTTTTCAAAAATATTAGCAAAAATTCCGATAAATTTACTTCGAGATAATTTATTAAATTCATCAATCGCATTCATCTGAACAATTTTATTATGGTAAGTTTTAATATTTAAATTACTTAACTATTTATATAATATATACAAAAATTTATGACAAAATTAACCACCCATTGCCTTGATACTTTTTCTGGTAAACCTGCAAAGGGAGTAAAAGTAGACATATACTTTATTACAGACAAACGAGAAAAACTGAACTCAATAGTTTTAAACAATGATGGCCGAGCAGAAGAACCTTTGCTTGAAGGCAATTCTTTTAAGGAAGGGCAATATGAACTAGTATTTTTCGTGGGAGATTATTTTAAAAGAATAACTGATTTACCCAAAACACCCTTTTTAAACGAAATTATAATTAAATTTGGAGTGTCCAATCCCAAAGAACATTACCATGTGCCATTACTTGTTACCCCTTGGAGTTATTCTACTTATCGAGGAAGCTAATGATTTCCGGTAATATTGAGTTTGTTTACCAGAACCAAATTTTTATAGTTAGAAATCCTGATACAAATGAAACTTTACTAAATTACATCAGAACGAAATTAAAAAAAACCGGGACTAAAGAGGGTTGTGCCGAAGGTGGTTGTGGTGCCTGCACAGTTGTGTTAGGTGAATTAAAAAATAGTGAAATAAAATACAAAGCTATAAATTCTTGCATTACATTTCTACCAACTTTGCAAGGAAAACAACTTATACTTGTTGAGGATTTAATTTCGAAAGAAGGTTCCTTGCATCCAGTCCAACAAGCCATGGTTAATTATCACGGGTCTCAATGTGGTTTCTGTACACCTGGTTTTGTTATGTCATTATTTTCAATGTTTAAAAAATATTCTAAATTTAAAGATGATGTAATCAAAGATTCTATAACTGGAAATCTTTGCCGGTGTACCGGTTATCAACCAATAATAAAAGCCGCAAAAAGTTTAAAAAATAAAAATAAAGTTGATCACTTCGCTAAAAATAAAAAAAATACAATCAATTTATTAAAAAAAATAAATAATAGAAGCATTGTGATTTATAATAAAGGCAAGAAATATTTTGCTCCCCAACATGTTTGGGAATTAAAAAAAATTCTTAAAAAAAATATTGATACAGATTTCTTTAGTGGAGGAACTGATTTATCGTTGAGTGTTACCAAAGAAAAAAAAGACATTAATTCTATTATTTACATGAATTCAATTAGTGAATTGAACTATATAAAAAAAAATAATAAATATATTGAGGTAGGCGCATCAACCCCTTTAATTGAACTTGAGTCTTATATTAAAAAATACTACCCAGATTTTACAAAAATTCTTAAACGTTATGGATCACCACAGATACGGAATGTTGCAACTATGGCTGGCAACATTGCTACAGCGTCTCCAATAGGTGATTGCTTGCCCTTATTATTATCGCTGAATGCAAAAGTAGTTTTACAAGATTTAAAAAGAACTAGAATTTTATTTCTTGATAATTTTTTTGTGAGTTACCGCAAAACTAAATTGAAAAAAAGACAATTCATTCGTTCTATCAGGATACCTCTATTTGAAGACAATACTTTTAAGGCATACAAAGTATCAAAGAGGTTTGACGACGATATTTCATCCGTTTGTGCAGCATTTAACTTGGAAATTGTAAAAAATAAAATTCAAAGTGCAAGGATTGCATACGGAGGTATGGCAGTAATACCCAAGAGAGCAATTTATTGTGAAAAAGTACTTTCGGACTCTCTAGTTACGGAAGAGATTATTAACAAAGCTAAAAAATCCCTAGAAAAAGATTTCAAGCCCATTACCGATGTTAGAGCCAGTCAAAAATATCGTATGGAAGTAGCAAAAAATTTACTGGAGAAATGCTTTCTGGAAATTAAGCAAAAAAAATTAATAAGAATAAATATTTAAAATGAAAACCGATTCTTTTATCATGGAAAAAAGACCACACGAGAGCGCTGCCAAACATGTCAGCGGATATGCTAATTATATAGATGACATTCTTGAGCCAAAAGACACATTATTTGGTGCTATCGGATATAGTAAAAAAGCACATGCAGTTATAAAAAAATTAGATTTAAGAGATGTATGGAAGAGCGAAGGTGTAGTTTCTGTTGTGACCTCATCGGACATTCCAGGACGTAACGATATAGGCGCTGTTTATGATGGTGATCCAATTTTTCCAAAAAAGGTTGAATATTTTGGTCAGCCACTATTTGCTGTAGCGGCAACCTCAACTGAACTTGCAAGAAAAGCAGTTCAAA
>CAJXDV010000124.1 GCA_913052435.1 uncultured Pelagibacteraceae bacterium | reverse complement strand
TAGATGAAGCAAATAAAATTAAAGTAGATGTAGCATCAAAAAAAGGTGATCACATTGGACCACTAGTTTCAAAAGTTCAGTATGACAAAGTAATAAATCTTATAAATGCTGGAATAAAAGAAGGCGCAACATTAGCTACAGGTGGACCTGATTTACCTAATGGTCTTAATAAAGGTTATTTTGTAAAACCAACAATCTTCACTGATGTAAATAATGATATGAGAATTGCAAGAGAAGAAATATTTGGGCCTGTACTTTCTATTATTCCATTTGAAACTGAAGAAGAAGCTATTGCAATAGTAAATGACACTTCATATGGACTTGGAAATTACCTACAAACTGAAGATAAAGAAAAAGCTAAAAGAGTTGCCAGAAAATTGAGAGCAGGAACAATTTTTATTAATGGTCAAGGAGCAGATGTTGGGGCGCCTTTTGGCGGATATAAACAATCAGGCAATGGTCGAGAAGGTGGAGTTTGGGGATTGCAAGAATTTTTAGAAGTAAAAACAATAACTGGTTGGAACAAATAATTTAGATTATTCTTTAAAATATTAATAACTTTACAATTAAAAATTGTAACATGCATTTAATTCATAGAGGTCTAGTTAATAATAATTACAAAGAAAATATTTTAATATCTTTTAGAGAGTCTTTTAAAAGAGGCTATAGTATTGAAACGGATATTCATGTCACAAAAGATGAGCAATTTGTTTGCTTTCATGATCGAACATTAAAAAGATCTTTTGGTATCAATAGAAGTATTAGAAATACAAATTATGAAGAATTAAGAAAAATTAGTAAAAAAGGTAAAGCAGAAATCCCTCTTTTAAAAAATTTACTTAAATTATCCAAAAAAAAGTTTTTTTTATTTATTGAAATAAAACCAATTTTCTCAATTAAATTGATAAAAAAATTATTGTTAGAAACAAAAGGATATAAAAAATGTGTCTTCATATCTTTTGAAGAAAAAAATATTTACAACATAATTAAGTTAAATAAGAAAATTAAGGTTGGCCTATCATTTTCATATGATACGAAATCAAAAACTATTTATAGAAAATCTAATAATAAGTTCGTTAATTGTTTAATTTTAGATAAATACTTTTTGACCAATAAAATAATAAAAAAAATAAAAAAAGATAAATACTTTTATACAATAAAGCAAAAAAAAGATTTTCTAAAATTTAAAGAAGATAACAATTTAATTTTCGAAAATTTATAATTTTATTTTTTTAAAAACTTTAATCTTCCTATTATTTCATCTCTATCCATGTAATAGCCTTGTAAATGTCTATGTCCTGAATTTGGATCAAACTCAGTTCTTCCATGTAAAAGTCTTCTATTATTAAAACAAAATATATCGCCTGGCTCTAATCTGAATTTAACAACAAATTTATCATCATGTAAAAGATTTCCAAATCTATGATGGGCTTTGTAAACTTTTTCCATAACATCGGGATGACAATCTAATGCATCCATAGTGGCAACGCTAAATCTTATATCGTTGAAATCATCGTCTTTGGTTAAAGAAATTGCTGGAGCATAAAAACTTCTATGTGATTCTTGTGTGTAATCTTTGTCTCTAAATTTAAGAGGCACGTTCACTAAAGTTTCAAAAATTTCTTTTTCATTTTTTCTTAAATAATCAGCAACTGCAAAACCATCTACAGCTGAAGAATCTCCGCCTTTTGAAGCATTAATTAAACAATGAAGAAATTGATATCCTGGCGGATTTTCAAACCAAGGTAAATCAATATGATTTCTCAAACCGTGCGCTGTGTATGCAGAATTATTAGGTTTTGGAATATTTATAACTTCAAAAGGTGTTTTAAAAAAAGTTTCTCTTGTATGACTTATTCTGTTTAAAACTGGAAATGCGGATTCTTTTTCTGTAGGAGTATTTTTAACTATAGCAATTCCTTTTTGATGTAAAAGCTCTAACCATTTTATTAATCCTTCATCTGAATTCATTATTTCATCATGTTCAATGTTTATTGAACCAAGATTTTTCTGAAATGAACTATCCCATAAATAATATGGAGAAACATATTTTTGTTTATTTTTTAATGTATAACAATTTTCCCTTAGCCATTTAGGATCATAATAACTTGTATGATTTCCCTCGCTCCATTCAATTTCTAATTTTCCATCAGAATTAATTGAATATTTTTTTGGATTTAATTTTTCTGAAACATCAAGGATATTAAACATTCTATGTCTCGAGTCTTTATCATGAGCTGTAGGACAGTTATCTCTCAGCCACATAAAGTTAAAGTTGCTTTTCTCTCCATCGCTCCATTCAACATTTAATGCTGAACCAATTTTCGAAACTTTAGAAATTACTTTCGTCACAAAACAATTGTTATTTTATTTAGATTTATTTTCAATTCAATTTCTAATTGAATCTATATAATTTATATTGTTTTTTTTCTTAATTTATTGACGGACATCAATTTATTGAACTACATCAATCTTATTAAAGGTTGTGTTTTTGTTCGTATCAAGTTTTAATGTGACTAGTTTAAACTAAATAATGGAGGGAAATTTAATGAAATTTCTTAGAAACTTAATTCTTTCATTTGTATTTGCTGGAGCCTTGTCTCTAACTACTAGTGCCAATGCTGATTGCAAAGTACATTTGGGAGATTTTGACTGGGATAGTGCTAATATTCATACTGCTATTGCAGGTTATATTATTGAAAAAGGATATGGCTGCGAAGTAGAATCAACAAAAGGAAGTACTACTCCGATAATGGCAGCTCTTTTCGATCAACAAATAGATATTATTACTGAAGTTTGGAGAGACAACCTCGTTCAGTTGATTGAGGATAACCTGGCTAAAGGAACTATTGTTGAGCTTGGAGTTAACACTCCTTCATCTACTCAAGGATTCTATGTAGATAAACCAACTGCTGACA
>CAJXDV010000123.1 GCA_913052435.1 uncultured Pelagibacteraceae bacterium | reverse complement strand
AATTCTAAATTGGGCCATGTATCTGCATCTTGTTGGAGTGTTGAATATGATAATCCATTTTCATTGGCAATACTTAAAGATGGAAAAAATATGATTGGAAAAAAACTTTATGCTTTATCTCCACTAAAAAATAAATCTATACCTGTTGAAATTGTTTCTTCACATTATGTTGATCCTAAAGGTGAAAGAGTTAGATCATGACATTAATATCAGCCTTAGAAAGCGTTCACACCAAAGGTCTTTTTGGAAATTATGAAAATAAAAATGAAGAAGATTTATTAAAGATTTCAGAAAATAAAAATTTACTAATCGTTCAAATAGTTCAGTATAAAAATTCTTCTATTTTGATTGAAGATATTAACATTGATAATTTAACATTAAAAAGTGATACTTTTAGTGTAATTAGTAATAATGATACAAGAATATTATGGAGCGGACCAAAAAATTGGTTTTTGATATCAACAAAAAAAGATTTACTTAAAAATATATTGCAAGTTTTTAAAGATACCGATTTTGCAGTTACAGATTTATCCCATTCAAGAGCTATAATTGAATTAGAAGGAAAAAATGCAAAAGAAGTTTTAAAAAAAGGATGCCCATTTAATTTTAATATTTTAGAAAAAAATCATTGTGTAAACACCATATTTAATGGCATAACCTTTACTGTTGATATGATAGATGACAATCCAGATAAAATAAGATTATTTGCTCTTAGAAGTTTTGGCGAATCTTTATATCACTCAATAACAGACGCCTCTTTAGAATTTGGCTATAAAGCAGTCTAACAATTATTCCGAAGTTTTTAATTTTGTCTTTTGAATAGATATTACAAATAATATTGGTACAACCAATGTAAGAATAGTTATTGTAATTAACAATAAACCTAATTCAGAATAATCAGCTGTAGTTAATATAGCGTTAGTAACCTTATCTTTAACTTCTCTTGTTATTGTAAAGATTTCATTTAGATATTTTGTTCCTAAAGAACTTGCTGAAAGAGCTAAATTTGTAAAAGATGCAAATACAGCAAAAAAAGTTGCTTTTAAATGTGCAGGAGCATTTTTAGCAATCCAGGCTAGTAATGGTATCATTGAAACTTGTCCAAGAGGAGATTCAATTGCCGTGTTTATTATTGCAATAAATTTTGCGTCTACTATTCCGTTTGTTAATGAAGAGGTCCAATTATGAAATCCATAATACATGCCTACACTTGGTAGAAATAATACAGCGCCAGCAATTGATAATATTACAATTATTTTTGCTATAGAATTTTTTGCCATAAAAGGTCTAAGCACTATAATTCCAACTAGAGTTAAAATTGAAGCTAGTAAAGATAAAATAGAAAAAAATTGTTCATTAAATTTTAGTTCATCTATTTCAAACCATGACAATCCTGGTCCAGGACCTGGCATTGCTCTAAATATAAAAATGATTATAGCAGTTCCAACAACTGTGAATCTTAAATTTTCTGGCAATTCTTTTATTAGTTTGCTCATCAAAAATACGATTATTGCCATTGATCCAAGAAAAACTATTTCCTGAGCATAAGGAACTTTAAAAGCGCCTATACCAAGAGTAAAAACAACAAAAATTAGACTACCGCCAAGTATCCACCAATTTATATTGGTTTTTTCTTGCGGAGTGGAATCCTCATTTCCCGACATTCCTTTATTAATTAACTTATTAATTTTTTGTTTTTTTAAATAAGAAGCAAGAAAAACTCCTAAAACAGAAACGAATGGTATAATTAATGCATAAATATAAATAGAGCCATAAAGCTGTATCTTGCTAGTTTGGTCTAAATTATCAACTTCATTAAATAAAATTACATTGGCAAAAGAAACTAATACACTTCCTCCAATTATTGCAAATCTACCCAAGGTTTGCATCGTTGTATGCATAGTTTTGATTTCATCTTTTGAAAATTTTTGACCATTGTCATCTACCAAAGGTACAGCTTCAACAGTCATAGCATCTGCAACAACATCTTGAACCACATATCCAATCGGTGCTAGTAAAATACTTATTACAAACCAAGTCTCAATTTTTAAAATTGAAGACATCAATTCAGTGTGAACGATAAGTCCGTACATTATTAGTAGACTTAAAGCAATTAAACCAGCACCAACAAAAACCATGTAGTTCTTTTTGTTCCAAATTAAATCTACTAGATGTCCTAATGGCATTTTTAAAGCCCATGGGATACCAGCCCAAAATCCTAATCCAGCTAAAAATGCAGCAGATAGATTGAGATAATCTTTTACAAAAAAAATTCCAACAATTCCTGTTAAGCCTGAAATTCCAGCTGCCATATAAATCATCAAAGGCGGCAGATAAGTCCACTTAAATTGTCTACCAAGATCAATTAATGTTTCATCTAAAAATTTCGAAATTTTATTCATACATCATATTAAAATCTTATTTTATATTTCTAAATTAAAATAACAAGAATTTGGATCTTCCTTGTAATGAGCAAACGGCTTACAAGTTTTAAACCCAAACTTTTGGAATAATTTCCTTGCTGGATCAAAAAATTCTCCAGCTCCAGTTTCAATACTAAGTTTTTTTATGCCAATTTGTTTTGATTGATCAATTAAATGTGAAATTATTTTTTCACCCATCCCTCTTTCTCTAAATTTATCAGCGACTCTTATGGATTTAAATTCACCATGTTCTTCATCTAATAATTTCAGGGCGCCACATCCAATTAATTCTTTTCCATCCCATAAACTCCAAAATCTTATACTTGGAATTTTTAAGCCAGAAATATCCAAAACATGAGCACTACCCTCAGGGGAAACTGATCTTAATTCAACAAAATGTTTTGTTAAAAGTTCATTTACTTGTGGATGATCAAAGTTATTTTCTATTGATTTCATTATTCTGAAAAACATATAATCTAAAATAAAATTAAGCCAACA
>CAJXDV010000122.1 GCA_913052435.1 uncultured Pelagibacteraceae bacterium | reverse complement strand
ATTGGGCAAAGCTATCTTTATATGGTGCAATATTTTGCATTTTTCTAGTTTCAATTGGTACGCCAGTTACAAGTATGAGAATTTTTAGTAAATGGTTTATTTATCCCAATATTTTTTACTTATTACCAATTCCAGTGTTTACTGGTTTGTTAGTTTTATTAATGTATTTATTTCTGAAAAAATTGCCCTTAAAAGATGATAAAATGTGTTGGGTTCCTTTCGCTCTAACAATTCCCATAGCCATATTATGCTTTGCTGGCTTGGCCTATAGTTTCTTTCCTTTTATTATTCCTGAGCAGATTGCAATCGTTCATGCTGCATCTTCAGATTCTTCCTTAAAGATAGTATTGATTGGAGTATCAATTGTTCTTCCGGTTTTGTTAGGATATACTTTTTTTACCTATAAAGTATTTCACGGCAAAGTAAGTTCATTAAAGTATGATTAGCATTTTTTATTAACTCAGCAACAAACACATAAAATTCTAGGATAAATTATTAAAAAAAGAGAATTTTTTTAACCAAACGCGTCTGTTCCGCGCAAAAGGTTTTAATAATTTTAAAATTTTTTTATGCAGTTTTTTGTTAGAAGTTGCCAATATATTTCCACCATTTTCAGCTGGTTCATTATTCCAATTTGTAACTATCGCTCCTGAATTTTTTATAATAGGAATTAAAGGTAAAATATCATATGGCTTTAAATTAGCTTCGATAACTGCATCAACTTTTCCTTCTGCTAACAAACAATAATTTAAAGCATCTAAACCAGCAAATCTAAATGACCATCCAAATTTTTTAATAATTTTTTTTTGCCTTATATAACTAAGCGTTCCATGAAAATTTCCGATTATTTTTATCGTTTTTAAATTGTTATTGTTTGAACTTTTCAACTTAAACTTTTTTTTATTTTTAAAAACATAAGAGTTTTTTTTATCATTAATATAAAATTTATTTAATTCTGGAAAATTAACCAGTCCTAAAATAGGTTTTTCTTTATGAGATAAACTAATTAAGTTAGACCAGGTAGGAGCTCCTATTACAAATGCTCGAGTTCCGTCTATTGGATCTATTGACCATTTATAGTTATTAGATGAATGTTTATCTTTTAATTCTTCCCCAACGATCGAATCAAGTGGAAAAGATTTATGAATAATTGATCTAATATACTTTTCAAATGACTTATCGAAATTTGTTACTGGATCGTAATCTTTTTTATTATTAGATTTATTTGTAACTTTAAGATTAAATTGTGATTTCTTTTGATAATGATTATTAAGCTTTTGTGGAAAATTTTTTAAAAAAAGATATGGCTTTTTAAAATTAATGTATTGCATATAATACAAGTTAATTTATTTAAAATATAGAGTTACAAAGAAATTCATTCTTATCTTATAAACTTAATTTCTTGCATCATCTCATCACACTGCGGACATGTAACTGTTATTTGATAAATTGAATCAAATATTTCAAATGCACAATAAGGACAAATATAGTTCATTTTTTTCTAAGACGAAAACGGACCAAAGTTTAAAATAATAACCAATATTATTGCTGCAATAATAACAAACCTAACTATAAAATTTGATAATGAATGATTATGTTTTAATTTTTTTTTCTCTTTTTTCATTTTATCCAATGTTTGATGAATCCATTCATTATTCATTTTAAATTGTATTCTTTAATACTTCTGGGGAGTGCCAGCACGTTCATTAATCAAGTCTTTTTCTTTAATTTCAACTACACTGTCAAATTTTTCACTAATGCTAACACCTATAATGTCTTTAAGTCGATCATTATCTACCAATTGATTTTTGCAATAAGCTAGTGCATTTAATTTGGCTTGTGTCGGACTGTCTGCTTTTATAATCTCCTCTCTTGGTTCAATCGTTTTATTAACTACATTCAATTTAACTTTATATATTTTTGCCATTTTTCTTATCCTTTCATTTTTTCATTATAATTCTTTATGTATTGTAACTCTTTGACCAACATCAAATTTTTTAACTTTTCCATTCGTTCTAATTTTATTTTTTAAAAGCAATAAAGGAGAATCGTTAAATTTAAACAGAGAGAGAAAAATTTCCCCTTTATTTTTTGTTAGATTAACTAACAGCTTTTAAATTGTCCTTTCCTGAACTTTCCAGTGCTTGTTTTAAGTCTGCAATAATGTCATCTGGATGTTCAATTCCAACGGACAATCTTACGTAACCTGGTGTTACTCCAGCAGCCAACAATTCTTTTTCTGTTAATTGGCTGTGTGTTGTGGTTGCTGGGTGAATGGCTAAACTTCTAGCATCTCCAATGTTTGCTACATGATAATGAAGTTTAAGAGAGTCTATAAATTTTTTACCCGCCTCAACACCATCTTTTAATTCTATGCCGACTAGAGCGCCGTTTCCTCCTTTAAAGTATTTTTTAGCTCTATTTGCTACTTCTCCTTCATAAAGGGTTGGATAAATAACTCTTTCTACATTTTTTTGAGTTTGTAAAAATTCAACAATTTTTTCAGCATTGGAACAATGTTGTTTGAACCTTAGTGGTAGAGTTTCCAAGCCTTGAATATGTTGAAAAGCATTATCTGGTGATAAACACGAACCTAGATCTCGAAGCAATACTACTCTTGCTCTAATAGCAAAAGTAACATTTGCACCCGTAAGCTGAGGTACGGCTTCACCCCATACAGCACCACCATAACTGTCATCAGGTTCATTAAACAAAGGTTGTCTTTTTTTATCAGCTGTCCAATCAAAATTTCCACCATCAACTATAATTCCTCCTATGGCTGTGCCGTGTCCTCCAATATATTTTGTTAATGAATGTACAACTACAGCAGCTCCATGCTCAAATGGTTTACAAATGATGGGTGAAGCAGTGTTATCCACTATTAAAGGTATGTTATATTTTTTTCCTATATCAGAAACCTCTTTGATAGGAAAAGGTCTTAAATATGGATTAGGCAAAGTTT
>CAJXDV010000121.1 GCA_913052435.1 uncultured Pelagibacteraceae bacterium | reverse complement strand
CCTCAACCATGATTCAAAGAATGATTAAATCAGAAGAAGAAATAGCTTTAATAAAAAGTAGCGCAAAAATTGCCGATATAGGAGGAGAGGCTCTTGTAAAAGAGATTAAAGTTGGAGCTTCTGAAATTGATATAGCCATGGTAGGTCGTGATGCTATGGAGAAAGCAATAGCTAAATTTTATCCCAATTCAGAACTTAGAGATACTTGGGTATGGTTTCAATCTGGCATTAATACCGATGGTGCTCACAATCCATTGACAACAAGAAAACTTAAAACTGGAGATATTCTTTCTTTAAATACTTTTCCTATGATTTCCGGATATTATACAGCATTAGAAAGAACTCTTTTCCTTAAAGAGATTGACGATGCTTCACTAAAAGCTTGGGAGGCTAATGTTAAAGTTCATCGTCGTGGCCTTGAACTTATTAAGCCGGGAGTAAAATGTTCAGAAATAACCGCTGAATTAAACAATTTGTATTCAGAACTTGGTTATCTTCACCGTCGCACTTTTGGTTACGGACATTCATTCGGAATATTAAGTCATTACTATGGAAGAGAAGGCAAACTTGAATTACGTGAAGATATAGAAACAATTTTAGAACCGAATATGGTTGTTTCGATGGAACCTATGATTTTTATCCCCGAGGGAGAGCCTGGAGCAGGCGGATATCGCGAACATGATATTCTTGTAATAAATAAAAATGGAGCTGAAGATATAACTAAGTTTCCATTTGGCCCGGAACATAACATAATTAAATAATAGAAATGAATTCAATTGGGATATTTCAATACCAATCGCGAAAAGAAACCCCAACGGATCGCATCGAACGTTTAGACCAGGCAATAAAAAAAATAAAAGAAAAAGTTGACATCATAGTGTGCCCAGAACTTTTTATGTCTGGATATGGGAATGCTGAAGATATTAAAAAGTATGCGGAAAAATCCAAAGGCTCTTTTGCAGAATCTATTAGCAATTTAGCTAAAAAATTTAACTTATCTATAATATATGGCTATCCCGAATTGGAAGGAGACAAATTATACAATTCAGCCCAATGTTTTGATAACAAAGGAGCATCTTTAGCTAATCATAGAAAAACTGTTTTACCCAAAACTTCTAATGAAAATGAAATTTTTTATCCAGGACAAAAAAATTCAATAATTAATATAGCCGGACTAAAAATTGCGCTTGTTATTTGTTATGAATTGGAGTTTCCCGAAATAATTAGAAATGCCGCATTCAATAAAGTTGATCTTGTCATTGCTCCGACCGGACAATCAAATCTATGGCCAGCAGCAGCAAGACATATTTCAAGAAGTAGAGCTTTTGAAAATGGGATTTTTGTTGCTTATGCCAACAGTTGCGGAAAAAATAATGGTATAAACTTTATGGGCGAAAGCAAAATTATTAATCCAAAAGGACTAGACGTTGTTTCTGCAAAAGATAAAGAAGAATTAATTATTGGAGAGATCGATTTAAATCTAATAAGCTTTGTAAGAAAGAAACTACCATATCTTGACGATGTTAAAGGAATTAAAAAATACTAAACTCTAACTATGTTGTTCACAGTTACAGAATATAAAGAACGATTAAATAAAGTTAAGACTTTAATGCAGAAGAAGGGTATTGATTTGTTAATTTCTCAAGACCCGGCGAACATGAATTACTTAACCGGTTATGATGCTTGGTCCTTTTACTATGCCCAATGCGTTTTAGTCCATGTAAATGAAGATGAACCAATTTGTTTTTTGAGAGTGCAGGATACTGGAGGGGGGTACATAAAAACCTATGTTCAGCATAAAAATATTATTGCATATGACGAAAAGTACATTCACACATGGCCTTTACATCCCTATCAATATTTGACCGAAATAATAAAACAAAGAAAATGGGATAATTCTAATATTGGTTTAGAAATGGATAGTCATTATTTCACAGCTTATTGTTATGAAAAAATAAAAACAGGTTTACCAAATGCAAAAATTAAAGATGCGGAGCGTTTAGTAAATTGGGTAAGGGTTATTAAATCTGATTCAGAAATTAAATTAATGAAATCTGCTGCTCGAATAACAGAAAGAGGAATGAAAACAGCTTTTGAAAGTATTAATCCCGGTGTAAGACAATGTGATGCTGTTGCAAATATTCAAAAAACTTTGTTCAATGGTACGCCAGAATTTGGTGGTGATTATGCTGGTATTGCAACTTTGTTACCTACAGGAAAAGGAACTTCAGCTTCGCATTTAACAGCAACAGAAGATAAATTTGTCAGTGGTGAGGCAACAATAGTTGAAATTGCTGGAGTATATAAAAAATACCATTGTCCTATGGCACGAACAGTACTTTTAGGAGAAAAAAATCAGAAAAAAATTGATACAATGAAAGCAACTAATGAAGCATTAGATGCAGGAATTGCAGCAACAAAACCTGGTAATACTGCTGATGATGTTGCCCAAAAATTTTGGGGAGTTTTAGACAAATATGGAATTAAAAAAGAATCAAGAACAGGATATTCAATTGGAATTGGTTATCCTCCCGATTGGGGAGAGCATACTCTAAACATATCAAAAGGCGACAAAACTGTTTTACAACCTAACATTACTTTTCACATGATAGCCGTGATGCAATTTGGTGATTGGGGAGTAGAAGCAAGTGAATCGGTAAGAGTTACTGAAAAAGGTTTTGAATTATTCTGTAATTTATCTAGAGAATTGCACATAAAAGTATAATTACCTTGAATAAATTTTTCACAAATGTTTAATATTCAGCGTTTATGCCGGCTTCAGAGAGTTTTGTAAAATTTGAAAAAGTAGATAAGAGCTATGACGGCGAGGTTTTGGTCGTTAAAGATTTAAATGTAGATATCCCAAAAGGAGAGTTCTTAACTATGCTTGGGCCTTCCGGCTCAGGAAAGACAACGACATTAATGATGTTGGCTGGATTTGAGACTCCAACCAATGGCGAAATATATTTAGACG
>CAJXDV010000120.1 GCA_913052435.1 uncultured Pelagibacteraceae bacterium | reverse complement strand
CAAGAATTGAAGTAAAAGCATTAGAACAAGCGCTTAAAGAAGAAGAAGATGATGCCTACGCCCTTTTTATGCAGAAATCAGATAGTAGCGAAACTCCAGAAGAGGTAGTTAGTGAAGTAGCTGAGGTTGAGACACTAGTAGAAGGTGAGGAAGAACCCATGGAAGTTGCAACTATTTCAAAGGAGTTGTCGGATTTGAAAGATACTCCCTTGGAGGACTTAAAAGCCTTAGAGGAAACTATCCCAGCTTCAAAAAATAATAAAATTATTTCGCTTGCTAAAGTTTTAAAAGGATTTACGATTGATACTAAATCTTTAGACCTTAAAAAAATACGAAAACCAGGTAAACTTTCTGGAACTAGTAAAGCTAGTGTAGCTGAAGTAGTCACGAATAACGCAACCCTTTTCGCCAAGGGACGTTCAAATATAGCAAGAAAGATAAGAAAACTAGGAGTTTTGGACCGTAAATCCTACTTGCAGATAGTTAATAGTTACATTAAAGAAAAGTGGAAATTACCAGTTGAATTAAATGCTCAGCTGGAAATGAAGGTGAGACTTGTTATCGCGAAAAATGGAGACTTGCTGCAATATTCATTTGAAAAGGTTTCAGGGAACAAGATTTTTGATAATTCGGTGAAGTCCTTATTTGCTAAATTGAAGACTTTACCTCCCTTGCCTGATAATTTTGATGGTAAACTGACCGAACTTGGGCTAAAATTTACGCCCCTTTAAGAATACACTTTTTTGGTGTATTAACATTTAAACAATGATCATTGGAGAATGTATGAATAATTTATTTAAACTGATCCTAATTGTTGGAGTTTCACTCTACCTGGTTTCGTCGGCTCTAGCGATTGAGTATTTTGATATTAACAAACCGGGTATAGAAAAACTCAACATATCAATTACGGCTAAGAACAGTTCAGACATAGTTGATCTGCTTGTAAAAAAGGTGCGTAGTCAGTTGGAAAAAACTTTACTGTTCAACATTGTAGACGACACTGTGAAGTCCGCATTTAATCTCGATATTAGCCCCACTAATGATTCAAAAATAGTCGCTGTAAATCTTACTGGCGTTCAAGACACAAGTTTTGAGGCAATTACAATAGGGGTAAAATTCCGCAATCAAGAAGAACAATATGTAAATTTAAAATCTGCTCAAATAGGAAATTTTCTCATAAAAAATTTGATGGGGATCAAAGGATCTTTGGGTAGTATCATTATCTGGTCAGAAAGGAAAAAGGGAGAATCTCAAAATTCTCTTACAATGAAACGATTTGGTTCAGAAGAACAGAAAAAAGTTACCTATAATTTATTTAGCAACACCGGCGCTAGCTGGAATCCAAAAGGCGATGCCATTATCTATTCAGCACAAACGGCAAGTGGATCAAAAATCTTATTGCAAGGATTTCTTCCTTTAAGGTACAAAAGCAAGCAACTTTATTTTGAAAAAGGGGTAGCAAGCAGTGCTACATGGGGAAGTAACGGGAATGTTTATCTCGCTAAATATATGGGTGATAGAAATACAGATATATTCGAATACAAAGTGGTGCGAAGTACTAGTGGAGAAATGTTAGCACAGGGTCGTAATTTAACCAAACATTCTGCTATTGAGACTGAAGCAACCCTTTCTCCGGATGGGAGCCAGCTTGCGTACATTTCAGATAGAACAGGGACTCCCCAGGTTTACCTAATGGAATTGAGCACGAAGAAATCTAAGCGCCTAACGCAAAAAGGTAAATATAACACTTCTCCCGACTGGTCACCTGATGGCTCCATGATTGCTTATACCAGTATAACTGATGGAGAATCGGCAATTTTTCGTATTGCTGCTGATGATCGTTTAGGAAAAGCAGAGCAAGTGTCACCTAATGGCATGATGGCTGAGAGCCCTGCTTGGTCTTCAGATGGTTCTATGATCGCATTTCAAGCCAAAAAGGGTTTAAGCTGGAAAATTTATTATGTTCTTTCTTCAGGAAGCTCTGCTACAAGACTTACAAACTCGAAGGCCGGAGTCAATGAATATATGCCGTCCTGGAATTCTGGTTTGAATTAATAATGTTTAATTTCTTCCCCGGTGTAATGAAATGGATTATTGCAATAGCTATTATGGGCGTTGTAATGATTTCATTAGGTCCATCGGCGGTTGTTGGGGCTAATGACCTTAAAAAGGTTAAACGATTAGTAGCACGCTTACAACTTGAACTGTTACAGATTAAGGAGAATTCATCTAAGGGGGCAAAAGAGCAATTGGCTCTTTTAGAGCCGCAAAATGCGAAAATCAAGATCCTTGAAGAAAACAATCAAAAGCTGACAGAAATAATTAGATCACTCGAGCTTAAAATTTCTTTACTTGATGAAAGATTAGAGAAATACGAAAGCAAAAGTAGTAGTGCGCAGCTTTCAGAATTGAATCAATTAGCCACAGTGTTTGCACTGGTTTCAGTTGGTGAGGTAAATAACGTAGAACCTCTTGTACTTGAACTGGTCAACAAAGGGGACAACGTACAGAAGGATTTGTTAATTTTACTGTTGGCAGAGACTCAAAAGAATCAGGGTCTAATAGAGCAAAGCCTCGGTTACTATGGAGCATTGATTTCTGACTATCCTCAAAGCCCATATTTAAACCGTGCAATTTTTGAAGCAAGTGAATTGCTTGGTAAACTGGGACACACCGAAGAGCAAATGTCAATGCTTCAGGCCTTAAAAGAAAGCGATGGAGCATATGGAGAGCAGGCCCGTAAAAAGTTAGAATAAAGTCATGAATATAGCTATTTGGTTGAAGTAATAATTATTTAATGCAAAATAATAAAGCCAGTTCCTGAAGATTTTCACTGTCTCTAATAATCGTGCATTAATTAATGGGTTTAGTTTATTGAATATTTATTGTACAATTGGCGAGTGTCAAACTTTAGTGAAACTTCGCAATTAGGCATTCCATTTGCAGGGAAATGGTTATGGTAGGCTTTTAAAGTTTCAGATTTT
>CAJXDV010000119.1 GCA_913052435.1 uncultured Pelagibacteraceae bacterium | reverse complement strand
TCTATCTTATGTGATTCTATACTGTAATAATTTCCAACCATTGATTTAAGTCAAATTTAATTCTTTTTGATTTGAATCATTAATTTTTATAAAATATTTGTTAAAAAAATGACGTAACTAACTGTTGCCATGGTTGCGCAGACTGCAGAAAGTATTTTTAATATTTTTGCTGCTCTTCCTTTGTATAAGCATGACATTGCAATAAAAATAACAAACGGAACATAGGTTAGAGAAAATATTATTTGTGGTGACATATTTTGATATTTAATCGATAATAAAAAATAAAAATTGATCTAAATCAAAACAATCAAAAATGATTTATATCAAGTACTTCTAATATTTAGATCGTTATACAGAAGCTAATGTTACGAATTTCTTTAGTATATATAATGTTGGTAATAATTTCAAAAAAATTGGCTACACATTCTAAAAGATATGGGAGACTTGATTACTATTGAGATAATGAGTATTACCACTTAATACATCTTCTTCAAATGTGCAGCTCATTCAGATTAATTCAGTGATAGCTTGTGTCATTGATTTAAATCAATTTTTTTACTTGGTTTGGTCTTTTAGAGCATCAATATTGGGCAAATAAATTTGCTTGGAAGATATAACTTTTATAAGGTTTGAAGATTTAAGATTAGAAAATTCTCTACTAACTGTTTCGATGGTTAACCCTAGATAATCTGCAATATCTTGTCTAGTCATTGGTAAACTAATTGGATTATTCTGCCAACCAATGCGCTTACGTTGCTCAGATATATTAGTTAAAAACGTTGATATTCTCTCAATTGCGCTTAATTTTCCAAGCACAGTTATTCGATCTTGAGCAACTGTTAATTCAAATGAAGTTTGATTTAAAAGTTCTTTTGCTAAAACAGGATTTTCATCTAAGTATTGTTCTAATATTTTTTGATCAAAAACACATGTTTTGAGATCTCCAATCGCTTCGGCTGAATAATTATATTTATTATTTTTGTAAGATCCAAAAAAATCTCCTGGATATAAAAAACCAATGATTTGAATTCTTCCATCATCCAGAAGTTGATATATTTTTACATTCCCTTCTGTAATATTAAATAAATGTTTTGCCGGATCATTTTGAATAAAAATGTTTTCTTTATTAGTATAGTTTTTTTCAGAAGATATTTTTGAGAATTTTTCCAACCTCTCCTCATCTAAACATCGACAAAATGAATACGATCTAATTTTGCATATAGTGCAACGAGTTTTGATAGTTTCTTGATTTAGAATTGGAGCAGAAGACATATGTGTGTATTATTATAATCAAAAAAATAAAAATTGACATAGATCATTTTAATTTTTTTGTTATTAAATATATTCTGCAAGATGTCCACAAAAATCATGACAAATGGTGGTACAGGGCTTGTAATTTCTAATTACAATAGCGACAATGTGTTCCCTTTGTTGCCATTACTTTCGCAAGAGTTTCCGAACTGGACAATAGATAAAATAAAAAATTATATAAGACTTGTAATTTCAAAAAAAGAAGATGTTGCGGGCATTCTGGTTGCTCAGAATGAGGCTTTATATTATGTTGGAATGCTAATTTATACACATCAAACAATATCTTCGGAATTAATTGAAAATACAACAAATGGCAAATTTTCAAATGGAATTGTGGTTGAAAATTTAAATGCTTCAAGTCCAATTTTACAAAAACAAGTTTTTCATCTTCTAATTGAAAGTGTTATTAAATTGGCCAAGCAAAAGGATTGTGCATTTGTTGAATTACCAAGATTTGATGAATCATATGAATTAATTAAACAAAAGTATCAGTCACAAATATCTAATCCAAATAATTTCAGAATTTTTATTAAATTGGATTAACTTTTTCAGTTATTATTTAAATTAAGACTAATTAAGCAAATTATTTCAAACATAATAGATGCCGCAATCATTGAGGTAATGTTGTTTGGACTATCTTTTGTAGGCATTAAACAAGCAACGTCTCCACCAATAATATTTTTGCCTCTTAAACATTGAATAAGGTTTCTAGCTTCATCCATATTGAAACCTCTAAAAGCTGGTTCAAGATTTGCTGTTGCTGGAGCAACTGCTGCATCTAAACAGTCTAAATCAAATGTAATATAAATTGGATTGTCACCCAGTCTATCCAAAATCATTTTAGAACTTTTTTCATGACCTAGTTCTTTATATTCATCCATAGTTATAACTTGGTATCCAATATCATAACTTGCTTGTAACCAATCTAATGTTCTGGGATTTCCTCTAATTCCTATTTGTGTGCTTGTTGTTGGATCAACATTTCCTTGTTTAACTAAATAAGAAGCCCAATGAGCCGCTGATTTTTTAGCACCTAAAAAATGATCTAGTTTCTCATAACAATCGGTATGAGCATCAAAATGAACAATGGTTATCTTTTTACCTTTAGTTAATTTTGAATCTTTTTTCGCTAAACTTTGTAATATTCCTCCAGTTATTGAATGATCTCCTCCGATTGAAACAACGGGTTTTTCTGCTTTTTCTATGTAATCGAAAAAACTTGAAATTCTTTCAATACATTTCTCATTATCATTTGCTTCAGGAAAAGGTACATCTCCCAAATCATGAATTTTATGTTGTTTCCAAGGATCAATGCCATACTCAAGATGAGATCTTCTTAACATTGCAGAAATATTTCTTACTGCTCTAGGCCCAAGATGCTGGTCCCTTTCAGTTGTGCCATTGCCGGTGCTATGTGGAACTCCGACTAAAGCAATATCGCAATTTTTTGGATCTGGATCATTTTTACATCTAAATAAAGTTGGTATGCCCCACCAATATAATGTTTCCATCATTATCTGATCTTCGTCTGAAATCATAGACATAATTCTACACCATTAAAAAAATATAAAGAAGATAAATAATTTGATATAGCTCCAAAAGTTCTTATGAAAAATAATAATCCAAAAGGTATTCTTCTTATCTTGATTGCTATGTTCATCATTTCAATCCAGGATGCTATCATGAAATA
>CAJXDV010000118.1 GCA_913052435.1 uncultured Pelagibacteraceae bacterium | reverse complement strand
TTAGTAAAAAAACATAAAAAATTAGAAATTCAAATTAATAAAATTACCAAACTTAGACTAAATGATAGAACATCAAGTTCTTGGATAGATTTAAGAGCACTAAAAAAAGAAAAATTAAATTTAAAAGATAAAATTAATCAACTAAAAAAATGACTCCATAAACAGTCTCAGTTATTTATTTGAAGTTAATTAGAGGCGTTATTGGTAAGTTTTAAGTATTATTTAATATAAGATCAGAAGCTTTTTCTGCAATCATTAAAGTAGGAGCATTCAAATTTCCACTGATAATTTCAGGCATAACAGAAGCGTCTACTGCTCTAATATTTTGCAATCCATGAATTTTTAATTTTTCATCGACAACTGCCATTTCATCAATGCCCATTTTCAAAGTGCAAGATGGATGATATGCAGTTTCAGATTTTGATCTTATATACTCTTCAAATAATTCATTTGTTTGAATATTTTCACCAGGACCAATTTCTTTACCAGCGTATGGTTTTAAAGAATTTTGACCAAGTATTTTTCTTGCTACATGAATGCATTCAATTGTTTGCTTCATATCATCTTCATTTTCCAAATAATTAAATTGTATCTTTGGATAATCATAGGGATTTGAACTATTTAAAATAACATGGCCTCTACTTTTCGGATGATTTGGACTTGCATGTAGTTGGTATCCATGTCTATCAGGCTCAACTAGACCATGATCAATCACAAAAGCTGGGAAGAAATGGAACTGAATATTAGGATATTCTCTCTCAGGTGAAGATTTGCAAAAACCACCAGCCTCTAAAAAAGAAGCAGAGCAGGGACCACTTTTTGTTAAGAACCATTGGATTCCTATTCTCAACATATTCAATTTATTTACATATGAATATAAAGTATCTGGTGTATTGCATTCTTGTTGAATGTAAGTTTCTAGATGATCTTGTAAATTCTTTCCAACACCTTCAAGTGCATGTACAATCTCAATACCGTTATCTTTTAAATGTTCGGCAGGGCCAACTCCAGAAACCATAAGTAACTGCGGTGAATTAATTGAACCACCACTTAATATCACCTCTTTATTTGCATAGATTTTTTCTACATTATTTTTAATTTTAACTTCAATGCCAATAGCTTTTTTTCCATCAAAAATTATTTTTTCGACAAAAGACTCACTAAATATTTTTAAATTTTTTCTTCTTTTAGCTGGATTTAGATAATGTCTAGAAGCACTTGATCTTTCGCCTTTATGAATAGTTATATCATACATGCCAAATCCTTCTTGTTCTTTACCATTCATGTCACTGTTTATTTTGTAACCAGCTTCAGCAGCTGAATTTATAAATGCTTTGAATAAAGGATTGTTGTTTTTAGATTGATTTACTGGAAGTGTGCCTTTGCCACCTCTATATTCGTTTTCACCTCCAGACCAAGTTTCAATTTTTTTAAAGTAAGGTAAAACTTTTTCGTAAGACCAATCTTTTAATCCAAAAGAAGCCCATCTTTCATAATCATTAGGATTACCTCGAACAAAAACCATTCCGTTGTGTGCCGAACAACCTCCAATCATCTTACCTCTCGGGCAAAAAAGTTTTCTGTTGTTTAAATAAGGTTCTGGTTCTGAATAATATTTATAATTATATTTTGGATCATGCATTGTATACAATATTGCAAGTGGCATGTTTACTTTCCATATATCACTTGGTTTACCTGCCTCAAAAATTGCAACATTGTTTTGATCATTTTTAGTTAATCTATTTGCAAGCACACAGCCAGCAGTACCTGCGCCTATGATCAGATAATCAAATTTCATATTAATTTTGAATTTAACAACAATATATAGTCATCAATAGATTTCATTTTGACGTGTATTTTTTTTGCAGCTTCATCAAATTTTCTAAGCAAAATAGAATTTTTAAAATAATCTTTTTTTTCAAATTCTTTACTTTCTTTATCATTAAGAACACCACCCTGTAGTCTTAAACTTGTTTTAGATGCTCCTGATAAAATTCTGTAATATTTATTGTTTCTTGCAAGATATCTTTTTGCTAAAACATGGTACTTTATAGGTTCAACAATTTCTTTATTAAAAAAATGTTTTAAATATTGATACCCTAAATTTTCATGTTCCCCATCTTCGTCATTTTTTACTAACTTATCAGGATCTTCAATAATAAAATGACCGTAATCATGTAATAAACATGAACAAATTAAATTGTCATTACACTTAGCTTTTTCAGCCAACATTGCAGCTTGAATCATATGCTCTGACATTGATATTTTTTCACCGATATAGAGAGACTTGTTGTTTTTAAAATTAGAAATAATTTTATTTATTATATGCATAAACTTATTGTGGATGATCTCTAAAAAAAATAACTTTATACTCTAATAACAAATCATTAATTTTTTTAAAATTTTTATCTGAGACATCTGTTAGATCAATTCCTTTAATCTCAGCACCTAAAGCACCAGATAATAATTTAACTTCCATAACTATTTTTTAAGTTTCCCTAATATAGATAAATCATTATTAACAAATTTAGATTTATTTGTATTAATAAACTCATCCATAATTTTTACTTTTTCGTTTTCAAATTCAGTTACTTTTCTTTTATTTAAATCAATATATAAAGATAACATCTCGATTGTTGATGATAGTTTTTTGGAAACTTTTTCAATCATTTCCAATTTAAGATATAATCTTTTTTTGTCATGATCAAAAAAAGTTAAAACAATCTCAACTTCATCACCTTCCTTAACTTCATTGTTATATGTAGTGAGTGTTTCAACCATCATTGTGCTCATCTTTGTTGTTTTGGCAGAATGACTTCCCATCATAAATTTATCAAGCAAGACTTCCAAAGCTTTTTCGAAGATTAATACATAGTAAGTCATGTTCAGATGGTTATTGTAATCTGTCCACTCTTTTTTGATGATTTGATTTATTACATGAACAGACATTAATTTACTAATTTTTATAATTAGGATCTTCCGAATCCAGAATAGATCGGATCGTTCTTAAATGAAGCTGCT
>CAJXDV010000117.1 GCA_913052435.1 uncultured Pelagibacteraceae bacterium | reverse complement strand
ACTCAAGATGTGGCGAAAGTATACTAAAAAATGCCAAACTTGAATTTTTTCTATCTTCCAATGAAGAGGAATATATTAAAAAAGCTATATATTTATCAGACAATACAGAAAAATTGGAAAAAGAAAGAAAAAAAATTTACAATGAAATACTTGGCACTCCATTATTTAATTCCAAGAAATTTTCATCTAATCTAAAAGATGAACTTTTAAAAATTTATAAAAAAATATAAACTCAAAAGTATTTTGAATGACAATTTACGCATTATCTTCAGGTCCAGGTATTTCAGGAGTAGCGGTCATAAGAATATCTGGTCCCGAAACTAAAAAAATAATAGAAAAAATAACTGTAGATCCATTTCCCAAGGCAAGAGAGGCAACATTAAAAAAGATCAATAAAATCAACACAAATGAACTAATAGATGAAGGAATATTATTGTGGTTTCCTGCCCCACAGAGCTACACAGGAGAAGATATGGCCGAATTCCATGTGCATGGTAGTAGAGCCGTTATTGAAGCTATACTTAGATCAATATCAATAATTGAAAACTGTAGACTGGCTGAACCAGGTGAATTTACTAAGATTGCATTTCAAAATGGAAAAATTAATTTACTTAAAGCAGAAAGCATTTCAGATTTAATTTCATCTGAAACTGAAATTCAAAGACAGCAAGCTATAAAAATAATGTCTGGGAAAAGTTCAGAAAAGTTTAATTCTTGGAGAGAAGGATTATTAAAAATATTATCAAACGTAGAAGCAAAAATTGATTTTCCAGATGAAGATCTTCCAGAAGATATTATTAAAAATATAAAAATTAATTCTGAAAAAATTAAATCTGAGATAATGAAAACTTTAAATGATCAAAAAGTTGGAGAAAGAATTAGAGAAGGTTTCAAGATTGCTATTGTTGGACCAACAAATGCTGGAAAATCTAGTTTATTAAATTATCTTTCAAGAAGGGAAGTTGCTATAGTTTCAGAAATAGCAGGAACTACCAGAGATGTTATAGAAACCCATCTTAACATTGATGGCTTACCAGTAGTAGTTTCTGACACTGCCGGAATAAGAGAATCTAAAGATGAGATAGAAAAAAAAGGTATTAAATTAGCCCTTAAAAGAGCTGAAGATGCTGACTTAAACATTGTGGTAATTGAGCCAAAAAGTGTCCATTTTACTGACTTTTTGAGAGATCTAATATCAGAAAAATCTATACTAGCAGTAAACAAATCTGATCTTGGAATTGAAAATATATCTTATGAATTTAAAAAATATAATCCAATTTATATTTCTTTAAAAAATGAAAAAAATCTAGATCAACTAATAACTGCAATAAAGAAAAAATTAAAAAATCAATTTATAATTTCTGATGATATTCTAATAACTAGAGAAAGACATAGACAACATTTAGAACAATGTGTTTCAAATTTAGAAAAATTTAAAAATAAAAATGAATCAGAAGATTTCGATAAAGCAGCAGAAGATCTTAGATTAGCAACTAGACATTTAGGAATGATAGTTGGCAAAGTAGATGTTGAAGAGGTTTTAGGTTCAATTTTCAATGATTTTTGTATAGGTAAATAAATATTGATTTTCCTAGCTTTTCTACATTTTTTTACTCAATTCTTGTAAAAATAAAGATCAATAATAAATTATAACTATGAAAAATGATTTATCATTTGATGTAGTAGTTATAGGAGGAGGTCATGCTGGTTGTGAAGCTGCGGCCGCATCAGCTCGTTTAGGAGTTAACACTGCCCTATTCACCCATAAGTTTGAGACCATTGGAGAGATGTCTTGTAACCCAGCTATAGGCGGCTTGGGTAAAGGTCACCTTGTTAGGGAAATAGATGCTCTAGATGGAGTAATGGGAGATGTTGCCGATAAGTCAGGTATACAATTTCGGTTATTGAACAGAAGCAGAGGACCAGCTGTGCGCGGACCACGTACACAAAGTGATAGATCATTATATAAGAAATACATGCAGGATAAGCTTGTAAATTATTGTAATTTAAGGATTTTTTCAGATCCTGTAATTAAGTTTAATTTTAAAAATAATGAAATAAAAGGATTTAGTACTTTATCGGGTAAAGAAATTAATACATCTAAGATTATTTTAACAACAGGAACATTTTTGAATGGTTTGATACATATCGGTGAAGAAAAGACTCCCGCCGGAAGATACAATGAGAAACCATCGACTGGTTTAAGCGAACAATTAAAAAAATATAATTTTAAAATTGGCAGACTTAAAACTGGAACGCCACCAAGATTAGATTCTCGAACAATAAATTTTGAAAATCTCGAAGAACAATATGCAGATGAAGATCCATATTTTTTTTCATTTTTAACAAAAAAAAATTTGAACAAACAAATTACATGTAGGATGACTTATACGAATGAGTCTGTTCACAAAATAATTTCAAAAAATATAAATCGAAGTGCAATGTACGCAGGTAGCATTAAAGGTGTTGGTCCAAGATACTGTCCATCGATAGAGGATAAAGTTGTAAAGTTTGCAGATAAGCAAAGACATCAAATTTTTTTAGAGCCCGAAGGTCTAAATGATTATACAATTTATCCAAATGGAATTTCAACATCACTTCCAGCCGAAATTCAGTCAGAAATATGTAGTAAAATCAATGGTTTAGAGAATGTTAAAATTTTAAGGCCAGGATATGCTATAGAATACGATTATGTGGATCCAAGAGAGCTATTATTAACTTTAGAGACAAAAAAAATAAAAAATCTGTACCTTGCTGGTCAAATAAATGGAACCACAGGTTATGAAGAAGCCGCAGGACAAGGTCTAATGGCCGGGATAAATGCTGCCTTAGCTATTAAAGATAGTGAACCATTTATTTTGGATAGATCTGATGCTTATATTGGGGTTATGATTGATGATCTGGTTACAAAAGGAGTGGCTGAGCCTTATAGAATGTTTACATCCAGAGCAGAGTACAGACTTTCATTGAGATCTGATAATGCAGATATAAGACTAACACAAAAAGGTATAGATATTGGACTGGTCCAAAAAGAAAGATTTGAGATATATAAAGA
>CAJXDV010000116.1 GCA_913052435.1 uncultured Pelagibacteraceae bacterium | reverse complement strand
GAATTTGTTGCAATAGTCCAGCCTATTACTGGAGGTAACGCACCTGAAGCTCCTCCAATTACAATATTTTGGGGAGTCTTTCTTTTTAACCAAATAGTATAAACAAAAACATAAAATGCAATTGTTATAAATAATAAAACCGCCGATAAAAAATTTGAAAAATAATATAATCCGTAAATTGAAACTATTGATAGTAATATTCCAAATATTAAAGCATCTTTCCCATTAACTTTTCCAGCTGGTATCGGTCTAAGACATGTTCTTGTCATTAACTTGTCGAGGTCTGCCTCATACCACATATTTAATGTGCCAGCAGCACCGGCACCGAGTGTTACAAAAAAAATACTAAATAATGAATTAAACAAAGGAATTTTATTTGGAGATGTTAATAGTCCAACAGCACAAGTGAATATAACCAAAGACATTACTCTTGGCTTCATCAACAATAGTAAAGATCTTAGATAAGATAGGATATTAAACGAAATATTTTTTTTATTAAGTATGTTTTTGTTATCACTTTTACTCAACATTAAGTGATACAAAAATTACTACTAAAATAAGGCCAATTATTAGAATATGATTTCCAAGATCAAATATTCCTACTTTACTATTTTTTTTGTCAATTAACTTCCTATGAAATGGAAGTTGATCGTAAGGGTTAATTGTAATTTTTCCAGATTGCTCTTTTTGATTTTCAACCTTAACTGAAAAACCAAACCACGTTAAATAAATAAAAAAAACAAACAACAATAAAAATCCAGCTAAGTAATCGTAACCATCCATATTTTATACTCCTCCTCCAACAACAAAGTAAAAAAGTCTAGTAAAGAGAGTGTACTTAAACTCTGCAACCATAAGAAATACAAAACATGCAATTGCAGTCATTGGCCATAAAAGAACGTTAACTAATGCATATCTCTCCCAAAACAGATGCATAAAGAAAGCCATTATTAGACCAGCCTTTAAAAACATAAAAGTTAATATTAAGGTCCATCTTAATAAGCCTTGAAACTGAAACCAGTCTACCATATATGAACAAAAACTTAGTATAAATAGTAGGCCCCATATCCACATATATATACCAATCTTATGAGTGGTGCTTGGCTGATCTTTTTTTGTTTCTTCCATAACTTAATTTACCATAAATAAAAAAATGCAAATATAAATACCCATACCAGGTCTACAAAGTGCCAGTATAAACCTAAAATTTCAATTTCTACATAGTCGCCTTTGATTGAAGTAAACCAGCCCCTTTTTCCAGTATCATAGTGGCCTGCAAAAGTTTTGTAAGCATAAATGGATAAAAAAATTACTCCTATTGATACATGAGTGCCATGAAATCCAGTTATCATAAAGAAAAATGAACCAAATTGTTCCGCACCAAAAGGATTGGTCCAAGGTCTCACTCCTTCATGAATTAGTTTTGACCACTCAAAAGCCTGCATTCCAACAAAAGTAAGTCCACCCAAAGCTGTGGCTAATAATAGCCAGCCACACAGTTTTCTTTTTCTTTCATAACCGAATTTAACTGCTAGTGCCATGGTTCCGCTACTTGTAATTAATACAAATGTCATTATCGCAATCAACAACAAAGGAACCGAAACACCTCCCACTTCTAATGCAAATACTTTACTTGGATTTGGCCAGTCAATTGGAGTTGATCCTCTGCCCTTCATATACGAAATTAGAAAACAACTAAATATAAATGTATCACTTAACAAAAAGATCCACATCATTGCTTTGCCCCAATGCACGCCTTTAAACATAGTTTGATCAGAGCCAGCGTCTGCAGCCATTCCCTTAAATCCAGATTTAAATTCGTAGCCTTCTATTTTTGGATCAGACATATCTTTAAGTTTTTTCTACCTCTGTATGAACAACTTCACTCGGAGGTGTAGTTTGGGGAATAAAATCTTCTTTTGCTCCAGGAACGCTAAAATCATATGGCCATCTGTGAACTACCGGAAGTCTATCGCCCCAGTTACCATGTTCAGGAGGAACTGTAGGCGTATGCCATTCTAGTGAATTTGCTTTCCAAGGATTTTTCGGTGCACGTTTTCCTATTTTTAAAGTTTTTATTATATTGTAAATTAAGATTAATTGTGCAGCTCCAACTAAAAAAGCTGCCATACTTATAAATTCATTCATTCCAGTTGCTGAAGTTATGTATGGACTATCATACATTTCAAAATATCTTCTTGGAACTCCAATAAATCCTAAATAGTGCATAGGAAAATAAATTGAATATGCTCCTAGAAAAGTAATCCAAAAATGCCATTTTCCTAATTTTTCATCCAAGAATCTTCCTGCTACCAAAGGGAACCAATGGTAGACCGCTCCCATAATTACCATAAGAGGCGCAATACCCATTACCATATGAAAGTGAGCTATAACAAAATATGTATCGGATAATGGAACATCAACTGTAACATTGCCTAAGAAAAGACCTGTAATCCCTCCGTTTACAAATGTAAGTATAAAACCAAGACACCATAGCATTACAACATTCATTCTAATATTTCCTCTCCACAAAGTTAAAATCCAATTGTAAACCTTCATTGCCGTTGGAACTGCAATAATAAGAGTTGTTGAAGCAAAGAAAAATCCAAACCAAGGATTCATTCCGCTAACATACATGTGGTGTGCCCAAACAAAAAAGCTTAGACCTCCTATTCCAACAATGGCCCAAACCATCATTCTGTATCCAAAAATGTTTTTTCTTGAATGAACAGAAATTAAATCTGAAACTATTCCAAATGCAGGTAATGCAACAATATAAACTTCTGGATGTCCAAAAAACCAGAACAAATGTTGAAATAGAATAGGGCTACCTCCACCATATTCTAAAATTTCACCAGCTTTTAACATTGTTGGCATAAAAAAACTTGTTCCAAGTAATTTGTCTAAAACTACCATAAGTCCACCTACCAATAGCGCTGGAAAAGCCAACATTGCTAAAATAGTCGCTGTAAAAATACCCCAAACTGTTAGGGGCATCCTCATTAATGTCATTCCTCTAGTACGAGCTTGTAACACCGTAATTAAATAATTAAGTCCACCCATAGTAAATCC
>CAJXDV010000115.1 GCA_913052435.1 uncultured Pelagibacteraceae bacterium | reverse complement strand
TCTCGAATGGCTGTTCCATCAGGAGTATTGTAATCATTGCCGAATATTTGCACGCTACTCCTTTTCCCAATCGCAGCCTCACTTGCAATTTTGATTAAATGGGTCGGATTTTTTTTTATCAAGCCACTTCTCGTTTTCGGATCTGCTCCAGCAACATTGAAATATCGAAGTATGATGTAATTTATTTTACTGGAATCAAATTGTCGAAGATAATTCTCAGTTCTAACCTTTGATTCACCGTATGGGTTAATGGGTTTAATGTCATTTGTTTCAGACACCAAACCCTTGTGTGCCGGGTTCCCGTAGACAGTTGCCGTTGATGAAAAAATGATATTTGACAGGCCATTCTGCAAACAAAGATCAAATAATTTAATGGAATTTGTTGTATTATTTTCAAAATATTTTTCAGGATAACTAACTGACTCTTCCACTTCAACAAATCCCGCAAAGTGCATAATTGCTGTAAATTTTTTTTTATTAATTAAGTTTTCTAATTTTTCTATATCATTAATATTGCATTTTACAAATTCAGCCTTACTAGGAATTAATCTTTCATTGCCAGTACTCAGGTTATCAATAATTGTTACTTCATAACCAGCATCCAATAAAGCCAAGGCTATGTTGCTACCAATATAACCTGCGCCGCCTGTAACAATAATATTCATTATAAAACTATTTTTTCACGACATTACTGCAATTAATGATTAAAAAGTATAAAAATTAATAAAAAAAACTATGAAAAATATTTTTAAACAAAAAATAATAGATACACATCACCATCTTTGGAATCTATCAAAAAATAAATATGATTGGATTAAAGATATAAATAATAATAATTTTAATAGTAATTATTTATTAGAAAATTTTTTAAGTGATGTTGAGCCATTAAATTTAATAAAAACTGTACATATTCAAGCAGAAATTAATGCCCAGTATGAGTTATATGAAACTGAATGGATTCAGAAAATTTCTGATAACAATAATTGTTTGCCAAATGGAATCATAGGCCATGTTGATTTTTTGGATGATGAGGTTGAATTGAAAATCGAAAAACATTTGCTTTCAAAAAACTTTAGAGGAATTAGACAAATATTAAAGTATGATAACAATAATAAATCAATTTCTCATACCTCAATTGATTATTTAAATAATGATAATTGGATAAAAAATTTATCTTTGTTACAAAAAAATGATTTAATTTTTGAAATGCTAATTATTTATAGTCAGTATTTAAGTGCATATGATGTTATTTCAAAATATCCTAACATTCTTTTTATATTAAATCATTCATTGTGGCCAATAGGAATAAACTCATCTAATTTTTCAAGATGGACTAAAGCTGTAGATCTACTTTCATCTCTTGAGAATGTTATAGTAAAATTATCTGGTTTTGGTGAATTAAATGCTAATTGGTCAAAAGAAAAAATTAAACCATTTATATTATATAGCATAGATAAATTTGGCTCAAACCGTTGTATGTTTGGCTCAAATTTTCCAGTAGATAAATATGTTTCTCAATCAAAATATCTGAGCTTTTGGGAAGCTTATTTTGATATTGTCTCAGATTTTTCAGAAGATGAAATTGATAGAATTTTTTATAAAAATGCCGAAAAGTTTTATAAAATTTAATTTGTAGTTTATAGGTTAAAAGGATTTTTTATGAGACTAATTAATAAAAAAATAATTGTAACTGCTGCAGCCCAAGGTATTGGTAAGGCAACAGCACTTGCTTTTGCAAAAGAAGGGGCAAAAGTAACGGCTACTGATATAAATGAAAATAAATTATCTGAATTAAGTTTGGAAAACAAAGATATTAATACTTTTGTATTAGATTCAACTAACAAAAATGATGTAGAGAATTTCGGTAAAAAAATTGACGATATTGATGTTCTCTTCCATGCAGTTGGATTTGTGCACCATGGCACCATAATGAACTGTTCTTCAGAAGAATTTTATAATTCTATGAACATTAATGTTTATTCAGCCTACTTGATGACTACGCATCTTTTGCCAAAAATGTTGAACAAGAAAAAAGGCAGTATTATTATTGTATCTTCTGCCGCTTCTAACGTAAAGGGCGCGCCTAATAGATTTATATATGGCACAACCAAAGCAGCCTTAAACGGCTTTATAAAATCTGTTGCAGCAGATTATGTTAAAGATGGAATACGATGCAATGCGATTTTACCAGGTACTGTACAAACGCCTTCTTGGGAAGGAAGAGTGTCTCAAGCTGACGATCCTAAACAAGCAAAAATTGATTTTATGAACAGACAGGCAATGGGGCGTTTGGGTCAACCTGAAGAAATTGCTTCACTGGGCGTTTATTTAGCAAGTGATGAATCGTCATTTGTGACTGGAGGACTGCATTTAATAGACGGTGGATGGACTTTATAAATTATGAAACTGCTTCGATACAGAGATGGCAATTTAGTTAAGCCAGGAATACTGGATAAGGAAAACAAAGTTAGAAATATGTCTTCACTGGTAGAAGATTGGAACAACGCAACTATTTCAGCAGAAAATTTAAATAGAATAAAAAATGCCGATCTTTCATTGATGCCAATTGTTGATGAGGGTTTTACTTTTGCCCCGTGCATTGCTGGCGTGGGAAAGTTCATATGCATTGGTTTGAATTATTCTGATCATGCGGCGGAAACAGGACAGGAAGTTCCAAAAGAGCCAATTATGTTTATGAAAGCTACAAGTGCTATTTGTGGTCCAAATGATGATATTATTATTCCTAAAAATTCATCAAAGTCAGATTGGGAAGTTGAGCTCGGTGTTATTATTGGAAAAGAGACAAAGCATATTGAAGAAAAACAATCCCAAGACCACATCGCTGGTTATTGCGTTGTCAATGATTTAAGTGAGAGAGAGTTTCAATTAGAGCACTATGGGCAATGGGTTAAAGGAAAATCATGTGATACATTTGGACCTATTGGTCCTTATTTAGTTACAAAAGATGAAATTGCAGATCCTCAAAATTTAAAAATGTGGTTAGATGTAAACGGCGAACGCATGCAAGATGGTTCAACTTCTACCATGGTTTACGGTGTCAATTTTCTTGTTAGTTATTTAAGTCAATTTATGTCTTTGCAGCCTGGTGATGTTA
>CAJXDV010000114.1 GCA_913052435.1 uncultured Pelagibacteraceae bacterium | reverse complement strand
AGAGACAAGAAATAAAAAAAGAGTGTGTCTATAATTTTATAGACAATAATAAACCATTACTATTAAATGATTTAAATAATTAATTACAAAGAAAGGAAAATATGATCAAAAACATATTTAAAAGTTTATTAATGGTTTTTTTCTTAACAATAGGGTTAGGAGGCAAATCATTTTCTCAAGAACTTAAATTTTTCACAATTGGAACTGGAGGAACTGCTTATACATATTATCCAGTAGGAGGTATGATAGCTAATGCTATTTCAAAACCACCAGGATCAAGAGAATGTGGAAAAGGGGGAAGTTGTGGAGTGCCAAATTTAATTGCTTCAGCTGTTTCATCAAGAGGATCAGTTGATAATGTTAATGCAATAATTTCAGGTCTAAGAAATTCAGGTTTTGCACAATCTGATGTAGCATACTGGGCTTATACAGGTACAGGTACAATGGAAGGAAAAGCTCCTGCAAAAGATCTAAGAACAATAGCAGCACTTTTCGAAGAGCATATTCACTTAGTGGCTCTTAAGAAGAGTAATATTAATTCTGTAAAAGATTTAAAAGGTAAAAGAGTTTCACTTGATGAACCAGGATCTGGAACTTACGTTGATGCAAAGCTAATATTAGAATCTAATGGCCTAAGTACAAATGATATTAAGGCTGAGGCTTTAAAAGGTAAAGCCGCAACAGACGCATTAAGAAATGGCAAGGTAGATGCAATTTTTGTAGTTGCTGGCTATCCTACTGGTGCAATTGTTGAGTTAGCATCTGCAGTAGACATTAAGTTAGTACCAATTGATGGTGCTGGAGCTAAAGGATTGACTGATAAATATGGATTTTTCTCACTAAGCCCTATTCCCTCAGGTACATACGAAGGAATTGGAGAAGTAAATACTGTGGCAGTAGGTGCACAATGGTTTACTTCAGCAAAAGAGGACAATGAACTAATTTATCAAATAACCAAAGCACTATGGAATAAAGAAACTAGAAAGTTAATGGACTTTGGTCATGCTAAAGGAAAAACGATTACAACTGATACAGCACTTGCAGGAGTAGGAGTGCCTTTACATCCTGGCGCAGAAAAATTCTATAAAGAAGCTGGTCTCTTAAAATAAACAAAAAATATATTGCCCTAGATCTATCTGATCTAGGGCATTATGATGTCCAAATTTAGTATTTCACCTGAGAAAATTTCTGCATTAGAAGAAAAGTATGAAATTAATAACAATGAAAGAAAATTAAAAAATTTTTTAAAAACATTTGCTTTTTTTGCATTAGTTTTGATGTCAATTTATCATTTCTATGCATCTGGTTTTGGAACAATAAGAGATATACTTCATAGAGGAATTCATATTTCATTTGTACTAGGGTTAGTATTTATTTTTTATAGCTGGAAAAAATTAGAAAATGATAAATCAAATTATAAATTCCCATACTTAGATTTAATTTTTTCAATTTTGGCAGTAGTTACTGCATTATATTTACCTTTATTGCCACCTGAAATTTTAGCTTCAAGAGTTGGAAATCCCACAAACACAGAGGTTGTTATGGGTTCAATCTTAATAATATTAACTTTAGAGGCAGCAAGAAGATCAATAGGTTTTACCTTACCTTTAATTTGTTTAATTTTTATTTTATTTGCTCTTTATGGTCCATATTTTCCTGGTGCTTTAAAACACGGAGGTTCTAGTTGGGTAGGTTTTGTAAATCATATTTATATAACTAATCAAGGTATTTATGGCATTGCAGTTGGTGTGATGGCTCAATATGTATTTTTATTTATTTTATTTGGAGTTTTAGCTACTCGTGTAGGTTTAGGACAATTATTTATTGATATTGCGATGGTTATTGCGGGAAAATATTCTGGTGGTCCAGCAAAAGTTGCGATTTTTTCTTCTGCTTTTCTTGGTACAATTTCTGGTTCATCTATAGCTAACACGGTAACAACAGGGTCTTTAACAATACCTGCAATGAAAAAAGTTGGATATCCTCCACATTTTTCTGGTGCCGTCGAAGCAACAGCATCTACTGGTGGACAAATTACACCACCAATACTAGGCGCTGCAGGTTTCATAATGGTAGAATATTTAGAAATTCCTTTGAGGGATATATTGGCTGCCGCGCTTATACCTGCTTTACTTCATTATTTTGGAATATTTATAATGGTACATCTTGAGGCAAAGAAATTAGGTCTTAGAGGTCTAAATGAAAATGAAGTACCAAAATTTTTTATAATTATAAAAGATAATTGGCTGTCATTAGTTCCACTAATATTACTTGTTTATTTGATATTGATTGGGCGTACTCCTGATTATGCAGCGGTTAGTGGTATTATTGCATGTGTAGTGATTGGTTTTATCCAAAGAAAAAACAAATTAACATTCTCAGATTTACTTGAATGCTTGTCAAAAGGAGCAAAAAATACTCTAGCAGTTGGTGCAGCCGCAACATCAATAGGTATTATTGTTGGCGTTGTTACTTTAACAGGTGTTGGTTTTAGATTGGGCTATGTAGTAATACAAACAGCAGGAGATATTGGTGGTTTTTTTATAAATATTTTACCTTTTAATTATTTTACACTTGAAGATTTAACACTTTTCTTTTCTTTGTTGTTAATTGCAATTTCTTGTATATTTATGGGCACAGGTGTTCCTACAACTGCAACTTATATTATTCTAGTTGCTGTTGCGGCACCAACATTAACTCAGTTAAAAATAGAACCAATTGTTTCTCATTTTTTTGTTTTTTATTATGGAGTGTTAGCAGATATAACGCCACCAGTCGCTCTTGCCGCTTATGCGGCGGCCGGAATTGCCGGATCTAATCCTTTTACAACTGGCAATACCGCTTTCAGATTGGGAATAGCTAAGGCTCTTGTTCCATTTGTATTTGTTTATTCACCTTCGCTATTATTAGTGGCTCAAGGTTTCGATTTAGTTATTTTTTTTCAAACTTTAATTTCCGCCATGATAGGTATTGGTTTAATTGGTGTCAGTTTTGCAGGATATTGGTTTAAGATAGTACCGCTTTATCAAAGATGGTATTTAGGTTTTGTATCTTTGTTATTTATTGCTCCGGGAATTCAATCTTCATTGATAGGCACGATATTAATAATACCTATATGTATTTC
>CAJXDV010000113.1 GCA_913052435.1 uncultured Pelagibacteraceae bacterium | reverse complement strand
GGATTAAACTTGGCGGAAAATCTGCGCCTGAAATTGCACTATCAATTATTGCTCAGCTTGTCTCAGAAACATATAAAAAATGATAAAAGCAATTCTGTTAGCAGCAGGAAAATCTAAAAGACTAAAAAGTGAAAATAAATTAATTAAAATTTATAAAAAAAAACCATTAATAAATCATGGAGTAAAATCTTTAATTAAAAGTAAAGTTAATAAAATTATTATTGTATTAGGTTTTGAAAGTAAGAAATTAAAAAAAATAATTAAAAAAAATCGAAAAATAAGTTTTACATTCAATAAATATTATAAAAAAGGAATGTCTTCATCAATAAAACAAGGACTAAAAAAAATATCTAAAAAAGATAAAGGTTTTATAATTGTTCAATCAGATATGCCCTTTATTACAACTTCGAATATAAATAAAATTTGTAATTCAATTACAACAAAAAAATATCTTATTCACATTCTCAGGTATAAAAACCAAATGGGCAATCCTATTGGTTTTGATATTTCAATTTTGGATAAATTTAAAAAAATTAAAGGAAACATTGGAGCAAAATATATGGTAAAAAAATTAAAAAATAGGGCAAATTTTATTACGGTTTCATCAAAAAAAATTTTTAAGGATTTGGATAAGCCTTCAGATTTTAGAAATTAAATTTTTTTCATATTATAATTATTATTTTTGTTGAATACTAATACCTTTCAGCCATTCACTTTCTTTTTTATTGTAGTGCTCTTTTTTCCATATAGGTGTTCTTTTTTTAATTTCTTCAATAATATATCTAGACAGTCTGTAAGCCTCATCTCGGTGTTTGCAAGCGACACCTACTATAATACTTTTCTCTTCAACAGAAACATAACCTTTAACATGCTCAATAAATACTGTTTTATCTTTGATGTTTAGTTTGGTTTCCGCCTCTGAATAAATTTCCTTAAAACTCTTTAAGACCATTGAATCTTTAGAATCATAAGTAATTCCGGTCACTTTTTTATTTTCATTTAAATTTCTAACTGTGCCGACAAAGCAAATAACAGCCCCAAATTTTGAGGAGGATAAAAAATTTTCAGCTTTGGCAATGTCTATTTTTTCTTTTTTTGCATCAACAATTTTTGTATGGAGCATTAACCACCTCCGATAGGTGGAATAATTCCAATAGTTTGATTTTGAGAAATAATATAATTTTCTGAAATAATATTATCATCTTCAGAACAAAATGCAGAATTTTCAATTATTTTTTTTAAATACTGATTTCCTTTAAAATTATGATCTACATAATTTATTATTTTTTGTTTAAGATCTTTTATTGAACTTTTTTCTTCAATATTAAATTCCAAAAAATCTTTATCACTTAAATCTTTGCTTGCACCAAATAGTTCAAGTTTAATTTTCATATTAAAAAATGTTTTTTAGAAATTTAGGCAAACCATCTGGATTAGTCCATAATCCACTTTTTCCACCCTCTTTAATTAATAATTTTACATTATCTATTTTAAGGTGTGGATTTACAATTTTACTTAGATCATAAATTGTTATTAAAGCAGCATTAACTCCCATTATAGCTTCCATTTCAACACCTGTTTTAGTATGAGCTGAAACAACACAAAATACTTCTAAAGAATAATCTTTTTCATTCATAACTATTTTTGTAGCAGTATGATCAATAGAAAGTGGATGACACAAAGGTATTAGTTCGCTTGTTTTTTTTACTCCCAATACGGCTGCAACTTCTGCTAGACTAACAGGATTTCCTTTGGGCATTTTATTATCTTTAATAAGATTAATAACTTTTTTGCCAACATAAATTTTTCCTGTAGCTAAAGCTCTTCTAAAAGTTTCTTTTTTTGAAGAAACATCAATCATGTTAAATGAATTTTTTTTGAAAATATCTTCAGCCCAATCTTTTAGTTGTGTATCCTTAACAATTTTTAAATTTTTCATATTTTAATAAATAGTATAAAAGAAGAAAGTAATTAACAAATATTAATTTTTATGATTAAATTAATTTATGCTAATAGATCCATTTAAAAGAAAAATTTCCTATATAAGAGTATCTGTAACAGATAGGTGCGACTTTAGATGCACTTATTGCATGCCTCAAAAAATGAAATTTCTTCCTCGTGACAACCTTCTTTCGTTAGAAGAGCTAGAAAGACTGTGCAATGTATTTATAGAGCTTGGTGTTAAAAAAATCAGAATTACAGGTGGAGAACCCTTAGTAAGAAAAAATATAGTGCAGTTATTCAAGGGTATTAGTAATAATCTAGGAAATGGATTGGAAGAACTTACCTTAACAACCAATGGATCACAACTCGAACACCATGCAGAAGAATTGTTTAATGCAGGAGTTAAAAGAATCAATGTTTCTTTAGACACGCTAGATAAAAATAAATTTAAATTAATTACCAAGTTTGATAATTTTGATAAAGTTATGAGAGGTATTCATGCAGCAAAAAAAATAGGCATGAAGATAAAAATAAATGCAGTTGCTTTAAAAGATATTAATGACAATGAAATTTTAGACTTAGTGAAATGGTGCGGAGAAAATCAATTTACTTTAACATTCATAGAAGTAATGCCGATGGGAGAGATGGGCAAAAGAAGAATTGATCAATTTATGCCACTTTTAGAAATTAAAAAATTATTAGAAAAAAATTATAAAATAGTTGATGATCCTCTTAAAACAGGTGGGCCAGCCTCATATGTTCATTGCAATGAAACAGATCAAAAAATTGGTTTTATTACTCCACTTACTCATAACTTCTGTGATAGTTGTAATCGTGTAAGAATTACTTGCACTGGAAAAATGTATATGTGCTTGGGTCAAGAAGATAAAGAAGATTTAATAAAACCATTAAGAGATAGTGATAACAATGATCTTTTAAAAGAAGTAATTTATAAAGCTATTCTACGCAAACCAAAAGGTCATGATTTTGCAATTGGAAGAGAAAAAAAAGAAAAATTTGTTCCAAGACACATGAACGTTACAGGTGGATAAACCTTATTAATACATTTTTTTTATATTTATAATATTTAACCACAATCCTTCTTTCAAATTTTTATTATATCGTCATAAAGGACAATGTTGAGATACAAAAATTAAGTATTTGTATGATAAAATGTAATTTATAAT
>CAJXDV010000112.1 GCA_913052435.1 uncultured Pelagibacteraceae bacterium | reverse complement strand
CAGAATAACAAGACCGGAACAAATTCTTCAAACGCTTCCTCAGGCGATTCAAATTATGTTAGATCCGGCTGATTGTGGTCCTGTTTGTCTTTCCTTGTCCCAAGATGTTCAGGGAGAAGTTTTTGATTATCCTGAAGAATTTTTTAAAGAGAACAATCATGCAATAAGAAGACCAAGACCTGATGATCACCAAATTAAACTTGCGACAGAAAAAATTAAAAGAACAAAATGCCCAATTATTATATCTGGTGGTGGAGTTTTTTATTCAGATGCTATGGATGAGCTCGGCAATTTTGCTACAAAACATAATATTCCTGTTACACAAACTGTAATGGGATATTCAACTATGAAAAAAGATCATCCTTATTTTGTAGGCCCAATAGGAGGACTGGGAGGAAAAGCGGCTAATAATTTAGCTAAGCAAACTGACATGGCTATCGCGGTAGGAACAAAATTAGGTGATTTCACAACAGGATCTTGGGCCAATTTTGAAAATTCAGCTTTCCAATTAGTTTCTATTAACGTTGCAAGATTTGATGCGAATAAACATTTGGCACAATCGGTTATTGGAGATGCAAAAGTTTCTCTGAAAGAATTGTCTTTAGCATTGGGAAATTGGAAAGCTCCTGATAACTGGTATAAAAAATCTCGGACTGAGTTAAAAGCATGGAATGAATATATTGATAAAGAAAGTGGTCCAACAAACCAAAAATTGCCAAGTTATGCACATACTGTTGGTGCAATTTATAGAAAGGCGAGTCCTCATGATATCGCCGTTACTGCCGCAGGAGGCCTAGTTGGAGAAAGCGTACAAATTTGGAGACCAAAAGAATTAAACACTTTTGAAACTGAATGGGGTTTTAGTTGCATGGGTTATGAAATTTCTGGAGCGTTAGGAATAAAGATGGCAAATCCAGATAAAGAAGTAATTTCTTTTGTAGGTGACGGTTCTTATCTTTTACAAAATTCTGATATTTATAGTTCTGTTATAACTGACCACAAATTAATAATTATTGTTTGTGATAATGGTGGACATGCTGTGATTAATAGACTGCAATTATTTAAAGGTGGAAAAGAATTTAATTGTCAGTTTGATAGTTCTAAGAATACAAAATTAGTTAATGTAAATTTTGCAAAACATGCTGAAAGTTTGGGTGCTACTGGTGAAGAGGTAGACTCAATTGCTGATTTAGAAAAAGCTTTTGAAAGAGCAAAAAAATCAAAAAAAACTTACGTTATTTCAATTAAAACACATGCCTATCAATGGTTAGAAGGATCGGCCTACTGGGAAAGTCCAACCCTAGAACTGCCCACTACAAAAGAAAACAAAAAAGCTTTAGAAGAACACCGTGTTGGCAAATCCAAGCAAAGACAGGGCGTATAAAAATTCTACATGAACAAAGTTTATAAAGTTGGTCTCATAGGTTGTGGACATATAAATGAAACATACTTTAGAGCTCATGAATATTTTAATAATTTTAAAATTATAAAATGTGCTGATGTCAAAGAAAGCGCTGCTAAGAACTGTGCAAATGTTTACAATATTGAATCTGTTTCGGTTGATGATTTGCTAGTTGATAATCAAATTGAAGTTGTTTTAAACCTTACTACTCCTCAATCACACTATGAAGTAACAAAAAAGACGTTGCTCGCAGGTAAACATTCCTACTGTGAAAAACCTCTGGCTACAAAATTTGAAAATGGACAAGAGTTGGTAAATCTTGCAAAAGAAAAGAATCTTTATTTAGGCAATGCTCCTGATACTTTTTTAGGAGCTGGAAACCAAAAATCACGACAATTAATTGATTCTGGATTGGTAGGAGATATAAAACTTGGTAACGCCATTTTTGCTTTTCCTGGAGTGCAGTCTTATCATCCAGATCCAGAACCCTGGTTTCAAAAAGATGGAGGAGGTCCAGTGTTTGACATGGGACCTTATTATTTGACCGCTTTGGTAAATCTTCTCGGTCCAGCAAAGCACGTTCAGGGAAGAGAACTAACAATTTCTGAATTTAGAGAAATTGGAATTGGACCTAAAAAAGGAAAAAAAATTAAAGTTGAATCACCAACTACCTATATGGCAACAATTCAATTTCACAATAGTGCTATCATTCAAATTACCTTATCATTTGATGTAATTAATCATCAAAGAAATCACATAGAACTTTATGGGACAAAAGGCTCAATTATTGTACCAGATCCTAATATGTTTGGAGGATCAGTATTTATATCTGTTAATCCAGGACCAGAAGGTAAATGGGAAGAATATCAAACAGAAAATATGAAATTGGGAAAAATTAATATTAAAAATCCTAGTGTGCGATTAAATGAATCTCCCACCAACGCAAATTACAGAGGAATTGGTTTGTCAGAAATGCTTTATTGTATCGAAAATAAAAAAAAACATAGATGTAGCGGTGAATTATCTTTGCATGTTTTGGATATAATCGATTCTACTATGCAAGCGGCTATTTCTAAAACTCATAAAGAAATAAGAACAACTTGTAAAAAACCTGAATTTTTTCCAGAAGAGGAAATAAAAAAAATATTTTATTATGGAGATTAAGATTGTTAGATTATGAATTCTTTTGATGTATGTGTTGTAGGTCAAATTGTTAAAGATTATAACTTTCTTCCATTAAAAAAAGGAAAGGGGTTTGTAAAATCACCTGGAGGAACAGCATTCTATTCTACTCATACTTATCATTTGCTTGGTTTAAAAACAGCCGTTCTTACAAGTTTTAATAATAATGATATTTTCAGTTTAACTCCAGACTTTGGAAATGGAAAAATATCAATTTTTAACAATGTAAATGCCACCACAACAGAATTTAGGAATTACTATAGAAAAAATAAATTAAATTTTCGATCTCAAGAAGCAATTTTCAACAACAGACCTGTGAGTGGTAAGCTAGTAAAAGCAAAAATTTATCATTTCGGACCTCTAATTTTAAACGACATAGACGTCAAACTCTATCAAGTAGTTAAAAAACTAAATGGATTAAAAGTCTTAGATATTCAAGGATTGAATAGAAGTATTAGAAAAAAAAAGATTATTGAAAAAAGAAATACTAAAGTAAAAAAATTCTTGAAAAATTTTAATATTTTAAAATGTGATACCAAAGAATTGCACTTAATTAAAA
>CAJXDV010000111.1 GCA_913052435.1 uncultured Pelagibacteraceae bacterium | reverse complement strand
AATTTAATTATCTCCGTTTTATATTTCATTAAAAAAATGATCAGTAAATAAATTACCATACCTACGAGCATAATGACTAAAGGTACAAGCATGGAATAATGAATTGTGGGCGCCGAACTAAGTGTTATGCTTGAAGGTTGATGGAGAGTGCTCCACCAATCAACAGAATACTTAATAACTGGTAAATTAAATAATCCAATAATCGCAATTATTGAGGATATTTTATTTGCTTTATTAAAACTGCTTACAAATTTCCAAACAAAAATATAACCAAAATAAAATAAAAGCAAAATAACCATAGATGTCAATCTTGCATCCCATGCCCACCAAGTTCCCCAGGTAGGCTTTCCCCAAAGTGAACCTGTAACAATTGAGATTAATGTAAAAGTACATCCTACGGCCGCTAAGCTTTTCGCCATTAAAGAAATAAATTTTATTTTAAAAACTAAATTCAAAATTGATGCAATTCCAATAATTCCAAAACACGCAAGTGATATGAAAGATGAAGGAACATGTACGTACATAATTCTAACCGAATCTCCTTGGATATAGTCTGGCGGAGATATATACAGTGAATATATCAGCCCTAAAAACATAATTAAAATTAAATAAACTAATAAAGAGTTTAATAAATTATTGCTTAAGGAAAGAATTTTGTTTGGAAAAAAATTTTTAAACATAAAAATATACTACATTCAAATTAAATTATTTAAAGCATACCTAATAATAAATATTTAGTTGTTAGATTTCTCCAAAGCTTTTGCGACCTCTGGAGGCATATAATTTTCATCATGCTTGGCTAAAATCTTTTCTGCTATAAAATACTTTTTGTCTTTTAATTCACCTTCTGCAATAACTCCTTTTCCTTCTGAAAATAAATTGGGTATCAATCCACTATATGAAACTATAATTTCTTTTTTAAAGTCAGTAATAATAAACTTCACAGAATTTTGCTCTTTGATTATCGAATCCATTTTAACTAATCCACCAACCCTAATTGTTTTGTTGAAAGAAATATTTTGTTTATTATAAATTTCACTTGGGGTAAAAAAATAAACTATATTTTCTTCTAAGGACTTAAAAATAAGAAAAATAGTTACCACAGACAATAGTAATATAAGTGCAAGAAATATTGCTCTCTTTTTAGCCTTCTTGCCTAACATACAGCTAAAATGGTAACTTAATTCGTCTGATGAATTGGACTAGCAGACAAAACTTCTTTGTGTTTTGCAGTTTCAATTTTTATACTTTGTGTTTTATTAAACTCTTTTGAAAAAATCTTTTCTTGTTTCAAAAGTTCATTTCTAGTTTTCACATAAAGAACAATGAAGCTTACAAAAGTAAATATAAACGCTGGCCAAACAAATTGACCATAGCCACCTAAATTTAAAAAATCTAAATTCATTCAAATGTAATATCTTAAAAATCCTATAAAAAAACAATAGTTAAATTGTCACAATTTTCTTAATGTTTGCTTTTTTTCGTCTTGAATTTTTTCTATTAAATGAACCGCATTAAACAATGAGTCTGTGGTAAAATCAGGATTTCTTGGTTTTTCCTCATTATAATTATAATCTATAAAGATTGTTTTGCATCCAGCACTTTTGCCTGCCTCTATATCCCTCCATCTATCACCAACTAAATAACTATTTTTTAAATCAATGTTCCATTTTTTGCCAGCATCTAATAATAAACCGGGTTTAGGTTTTCGACATTTGCAATTGTCATGGTCATCATGGTAGCAAACAAATATATCATCTAATTTTATTTCATCTTTTATGTAATCGTTCATCTTTATTATAGTTTTTTTTTCAATTTTTCCTCTTAAAGCATCAGGTTGATTAGTAACGATCAAAGAAACAAAATTCATTTTACTAAGTAGTTTTATTGATTCTTTGACTCCCGGTAAAATTTTAAATTCAGAAAATGAAAATGGTGCAAATGGTAAACCGTTTTTGACAATAGCTTTATTAATCACTCCATCGCGATCTAAAAACACTGCTTTATTCATTTAATTTCAAAATATTAAAGTTTTTTTCTTATTTTAGCATGTTTGGTAGCATAAATAAAAAAATTATAAATAAGATAATGCTTTATTTAAAACAGTTTCAACTCCTATGGTGTTTGGATCAAAACTAGAATCGTGACTTATATTTTTAATTGACACACCTTCTGGTGTTATTTGGTGTTGATTTTTGCTGTATTCTGAATAAGCGCTGGGTGTGTCTAGCAATAATACTAAACTTGGTTTTCCGCATTGAGAAGCTATATGTTGTCCAAAACTATCATTTCCAATATACATATCCACACCAGAAATAATTGAAACTATCTCTTTTATATTTTTATCTGACAATGATATTGCGTTCTTCTCTCCAACTTGATTTACAATTTCATCTACAATTTTCTTTTCTTCGGCACCACCTAAAATAAAAAAATAACATTCTTTCCTTTTCTGCAATTCATTAATAAGTTTAATATAATTTGAAGAGCCCCACTTAGTAGTTGGGCCTGAAGATCCTGCCCCGATAATTATGTTTTTTCTAGTCTTGTTCAAATAGGTGCTAGCTATCTTTTTGTTGCTATTACCAATAAATAAAGAAGTTTCTGTGGAACAATTTTCGATATTTAGATTTTTTTCAACAAATTTTTTCGCTTCATTAACAAGATGAAGATTTTTTTTTTTAAAAAAAGGATAGGAAAAAATATTTTCTATACCAGCGAGTTTAGCAGCAATAAAAAACCTCAAGCTAGGGTAAAAAATAAAAAAATTATTAAATTTATGTTCTTTGAAAATTTTTGCTAAATTGTATATATCCACCAATCTTTTATAGTATTTATCCAAATAAGTTACTTTTTTAATTAAAGGATCATCATCTACCACATCTTTAAAATTATGAGATAGGGTAACTATTTCTACGGGTCCAAAAGCTTTTGCTATTTCATGGCAATAACATAAATGAAGTATATTAGTTCCAAGACCTTTATAACTTAAAAAGACTCCGGTATTCATATTTAATTTACAAGTATTATCTTAAATGAGACTAATGGACAAATCTTGTTATTGCATCAATTGACGGACTCTCTTCCTTTATACTTTAAGAGCAAAATTATAAGCAAATTATGTGATGAAATATTAATATCTTTTTTT
>CAJXDV010000110.1 GCA_913052435.1 uncultured Pelagibacteraceae bacterium | reverse complement strand
GCCAGACTACGGATCTGGAGGTTAGGAGTTCGACTCTTCTCGGGCGCGCCAAGTAATCTCTCGTTTATTGTTAGTGCAACGAATCACAAAAGTTCATTCGTTACAAATTATTTACACTTCATTTTCAAAAATGGAGTGATTATGGCAACAATGATGAAATGTAATTAAATTACTTTCCTTTCCTTTCCTTTCCTAATAAAGCTTTCATAAAATGATAATTAAAAAAAATAAATATGTCTTTAGAAAAAAATATAAAAATAATTTTTGAAAATATTAAACTAGAAAATAATATCGATTTTTTTAAATTATGGAAAGAAACATATAAAATAGTAAATCCTTCTAAATCTTTAGATTTAAATAATATGCTCACTGCAATTAGAATTAATAAAAGCTTCTATCTTTGTAAATATTTTATTTTTGCTAAAGATTTAAAAGGTGATTTTTTAGAGTGTGGTGTTCTAAAAGGCTTTTCTAGTTATTTATTAAGATCATTAGAAGATCAATTATTTAAAGACACAATTAATAACTATTTTCTTATAGATAGTTTTGAAGGTTTAAGTGATTTTTTAGATGAAGATAAATCTCTTAATCCAGATATTATTCAAAACAAAAAAGGTGATTTGAAAGCTAATATTGAAGATGTTAAAGTTCTTTTTAATCAATTTAAGAACGTAAACATAATTAAAGGGTGGATACCTAAAGTTTTTGAATCATTAGATGAGAAGAACAAATATAAATTTGTTCATATAGACGTAGATTTATATCAACCTACTTTTGATAGTTTAAATTATATTTATGATAAGATTGTGGAAGGTGGAATATTAATTACTGATGATTATCGAAGCCCTTCATTTCCTGGCAATCAAAAAGCTTGGGAAAAATATTTTAATTCAAAAAATATTCGTTCGTTGAGTTTGCCAAGTGGTCAAGCAGTTGTAATAAAAGAATAAAACATTAATATTATTTATCCAATTTTAGTTGCAAATAATTTGTACCACACAATCATTTTTTTTCATCTAACGAATGATTTTTCCCATAATTCCGCTAACCTATTGCTATCTTGCGTTCGGGCAATGGACTACGGATCCGGAAGTTAGGAGTTCGACTCTTCTCGGGAGCATCAGTTTTTTTTATTGTTCATTGAATTATTGTTCAAAAGAGTTTGATGCAGAGATGGAATTTTTTTGTTATATATAATATGAAGATAAAATTTACAGACAAAACCTAACAGTTAATTTTTATTGACATAAGCATGATAATAAAAAATTTAGATGAACAAGATATAATTCAAGATAAAAAAATTAACTCTCTTTTTTTATCAGTTTTGAATGATAAACTGCGAATAAAATGTAAAATATTGAAGAGCGATTTTTACTTAGATTCATTTAATTACTTTCCTATTACTGATAATAATTTTTCCTTTAGAAATCTTTTTCAATGGCATAATTCATCTCCAAAAAGATATGATAATTTTTACACTGAATCATTCAGTAGAATTTTTTTTGAAAGAAGAAAAAATTTTAAAAAATTTTCAAACGTAGTTATTCTAGGTTCCAGTCCTTCAAATGATTATTTTCGAAATATGATGACTTTTTTACCACGAATATTTTTTATCAATGATAAAGAGATTAATTTAGCTATTCATCGCAATACCTCAAATAAATTTAGAGTTTTCATCAAGGAAATATTAAAACAAAAAAAAATCAAGATAAAAAAATTTATCTATTTGGATAATGATTTTTATAAATTTAATAATTCTCAAATTCCTCAATTCTTTAATATGGCTGCTTCAACAATTATACTTAATAGAGGTTTGTCTTACACAAAAGTAGATGGTAGTTTAAAAGTATATCTTTCTAGACACAATTCTGTTTATCGAAATTTAATTAATGAAGGAGACTTAAGAGATACATTAAAGAAAAAAAATTTTATAATAGTTGATACTAATAATATGTCAGTATTTGAACAAATTAAGATATTTTCTGAATCTAATGTGATTATAGGACCTACTAGTTCTGCTCTAACTAATCTCGTTTTTTCTAAAAAAGGAACACGCGTTATTGAAATTATTCCTAAATATAAATATGATTATGAAAAGACTTTTAAAATTAGATATTCAAAAATTTGTAAATATAGAAGTTTAAAATATACGTCTATTGAGGCAGATCCTGTAAATAATGTTAAACATGATCCTGAAGCTAATAAATTTATTTTAAAAAAAGTTTTAAAGGAAAGTAATTATTACAAAAATCTTTTAATTGAAGTAAAAAAATTTGAAGAGATCATAAGCGATTTTTAACAACCGGAATATAGATTATTTTGAATGATAATGGTACTTAGTTGAAATTTTGCAATATTACAAATAAGACTGATTTGTGAATCTTTGGAACTATTTAAAAAACTCCTTGATAAAAAATTTGTACCAATTATGTTTTCAAGCAGACCAGATTTAAAATTATTTTTTTCAATAACTTGAAAATTATCAAAATTTAAATGTTCAGCCATAATATTAATGACTCTTTCAAGTGTGGCAGTATCATCAATTAGAAATTTTTCTTTGGCGCTTTTTGTATCATAAATCATAGCGCCTATATCATTTAAAATGGTATTCCTTTCAATTTTTCTACTACTAGATACTTCACGAACAAAATCATTGTAAATATTTTGAACAGCATTATGTAAATCAATTATTTCATTTTTTGTTGGTGGCCTAAATGGATCGTAAATATCTTTGGAATTGCCTGCAATATTACTAAATTTCTTGATACCATTTTTTGTTGCAACGGAACTTCCTAATAGTCCGTTAGAAATAACTAAAGGTTCATCAAAATATATCCAATCAGGTCCCTTAACACCAATGCTGCCGATTAAAGATCCATAATTTGCATAAATTTTATTACCTGATAAGGCTGCCCAATATGCTCCAGAAGCCATTAATTCATTAGTATAGAAGAACAATGGTATATTATTTTTAATTTTGAACTCATTAAAAAGATTATAAAGGTTAAAACTTGCGGAAACAGATCCGCCCGGTGAATTAATAGAAATGATTAACCCTTTTATTGTTTCTGACTCTAATTTCTTTAATATTTTTTTTATTTTATTCAGGTAAATGATGTTGATATTATTAAATAATTTATAATCAGATATGAAGGATGGTTCGTTAAGAATAGGTCCGATTAGTTTTAATACAGCTATTTTGTTTTGAGAGTT
>CAJXDV010000109.1 GCA_913052435.1 uncultured Pelagibacteraceae bacterium | reverse complement strand
TATTAAACTTAGTTAAAGTTTCTTTAGTAATACTATTTTGTGGGTCATTAGAAACAACTTGACCAATTAAATCTGGACTAGCAGAACAAACTGTTCCAGATGGATCAGATACTGGATTATCTCTATTTGTTTGTGGATAGAGATCTTTTACTGGTTGAGAGAAATTCTCATCCGTAAATGGTGCAACAGTTGGAGAATTAGAAGCATTTACTAGGGTCAAATAGTAAATACCATCCTGTTTTCCAGAAACATATTTTTGTTCTTCATAATTTCTATAAATGTAATAAGTATTTTGATATTCTTTTTTCTTGAAATATGGAAGTGCCGTAGTTCTGGCAGAAGTATCATTAGTAAATGTACCAGGATCAGTTGTTAATCCAACAGAGAATGATTTAGAACTACTAATACCCGTAACAGTAAAAGTTCTATTATATCCAGTACTACCAGCACCTGCACTACTTGTAATATTAACCAGTTCAACCCGTGATCCTACATTAAGATCGTGTGGAAGTTCTGTGGTAACTTCAACAGAAGTACCATCCCAACTTGCATCAGCAATAAATCTATAATTTCTTTGCTGATTTATATTTGTAAGCGAACCACTACCAAAATAAGTCTCAATTTCACCTGTAGTTGATCCAATAGAAGTATTTGATTGCTGAATAATAAATCCATCACTTGGTGGCCTTGCAACAGTTCCTCCAGTAGAAGCAGGAATTACATATCTTACTCTATAAAGTGTATCAAGAGTATTTCTAGAGTCAGATTTTCTCTTAAAATAAGTTCTTGGTGTTGCTGTTCCAAGACTAGTTGATCCTAATCCAACAATAATTGGATATAATGTATTATCTGTAGTAGCAGTTGAAACCTTAACATACCACTGCGAATTTGTAGCATCCCACTGAATAGGATGTCCAATATCACCAGAATTCTTATCATTTACCCTACTTACAACCTTTAATAAACCACCCTTTTCATTAATTGATAAAGAAGTATCATTAATTGCTTCATTCAAAGTTTTGGCAAGTTTAATGTTTATATTTGTAGAAATTCCTGTTCCGGAGGTAATCGCATAATAAATGGTATTTGATTCTAATCCATCAGGCAATCTACCATTATCACTAATAATACGAACAGATTCACCATTATTAAATGAATGTGCTCCAGTAAAAGTAATAACATTTTCGGTTCCACCATTACTATATGCACCAATACTATTAATGCCAACAACACTTTGATTAACAGTAAAAGTCTTCTCAGAACTTAACTGAGAATCTGGCATTACAATACGAGATTCATATTCAGTTACTGAACCAGCAGAAGAAACAAGAACTTTTAAACTATCATTCTCTCTTGCACCAAATCTATATCCTTCTAAAACATTTTCGGGAGCAACATCTTTATTAGTTTTTCCATAAAGATAAAGATTTCCTGTTGATCCAACACCTACTGCAGAACCTGTTTGATTTACATCAATAGATTCAAATTCAATAGCGGATTCTGTAAGGGGGATTTCTTTGGGGGGTATAACATGCGTAAAATATCCAACATTATCTTGAGAATAAGCATCATCTCTAAATCCCTTAGAAGAAAGTGCTACTGCACCAAAGTTGGAATTTGAGTTAGTAAGACTAATATCTCCACCAGATTCTGTTACAAAATGTTCTGCATATCCAATAGCAAAAACAGAAACAGCCTGAATAACACCATTATTGGTTACTTTAATATGATAATTTCTATATGATGGCTTATATCTTGCTTTTGAATTTGTACTAATTGCAGAGTTTCCTGCTACAGTATTATCATCATATTGACCCGTAGGAGGAGTGCTCGCATTATATACAACAAATGCATTATCATCTTTCTGAAGACCGATGCCCGTAAACTGAGCAACAACCATAGATTTAAATCCATCAGATTTTGCTCCATCAGCAAGCATACCACACATACCATAAACAGATCTCAATGAACAGTTAAAGATATATGGTGAAGATGATGTTACAGTATCAGAAGTGAGGGTAAGAGTAGAACCAGTAGTAGATGGAAGAGCATTCGCAGGAGCATTTTGAACTGAATATACTACTTGAGTATCAGTTGGTCTTTCTGATACAACAAATTGTCCATCATATCCAGTAGCAGTAATTCCTGAAATACGGAAAGGAGTATCTACATCTAAACCAGTAGCTGCAGTTGTTGTAGTAACTGTAATACTTGTAGTTGCAGTTACTCCATCACCAGCTTTAATACTTGAAATTCCAACTGATTCACCAATAGTACCAACAATTCTATATTCGTCAATCTTAGGTTGAATATCAAGACTAGTGCTTGGATAATCTGGTGATATTGCACGACCAGATGATTGTCCATATACCAAACCAACCTTCTCATAATACATATCCAAATCTGTACGATCTGTTGAATAATCTGTTATAAACTCATCATTTATACTTACATCATTTGATCCATCCGCATATTCAAAACAAGTAAGTTTGTGATGAGAGAAATTAGGAACAAACTCATTAAGAGTATAATCCGTATAAACTACACCATTTGGATCACCATCAAACATACTAAATTGCCAAAAATAGCAATCACCAGTTACTCTGAATAATGCACTCCTTTCAATATTATCATTAGTTGGAGAGGGAACATACTTAGGTCTAATCTTAGTCTTACGAAGATCTAAACCAACAAGAGATGTTCCTCTTGGAATAATAACTCCACCATAGATACTATTCAGTTTATAAAGTTCATTATTGGGTGAATCAAGATCAAAATTTGAATTTAAATCATAAGGAGGTAAATCATTAGATGTTGTACCATTTCTAAGTCTATAATTATTAATCCCATCCGGAATAAATCCTGGTCTATTATCTACAGTATGCTCTCCCGGATACAATAAGATTGTGGTTTTACCAAATCTATCATTATCCAGACCTTTTTGATATGAAAATCTTGATGATTCTATTAATGCACGCTGAATAGTCTTAAAGGGGCGAGTAAGAGAATTACCTTGATTCTCAATACTATCCGTTGCATCTAAATCATTTGGGTTAACATAGAGGATCGTTCCTCTTACTGACTTTAGAAAATTATCTAATCTAGAAAGACCCATCTTATTTGCACTATAGTTCTTGTTATAGATTATTTATCATAAGAAAAAAGGCATCCATATTTATGAATACCTAGCGCATTTTCCTTCACACTTTCTTATTTAG
>CAJXDV010000108.1 GCA_913052435.1 uncultured Pelagibacteraceae bacterium | reverse complement strand
TCTTTAACTTGGAATTAATAAAATCTATTGCGTCCATTGCTCCCATGGGAGCAATAATTCTTCTTAATACATTCATTTTTTGAAGATCGTTTTTATCAAATAATAATTCTTCTCTTCTTGTTCCTGATTTGGTGATATCCATCGCTGGAAATATTCTTTTATCAGAAATTTTTCTGTCAAGGATGGTTTCGCTATTACCTGTTCCTTTGAATTCCTCAAATATAACCTCGTCCATTCTGCTGCCTGTATCAATTAAAGCTGTTGCAATTATTGTTAATGATCCGCCTTCTTCAATATTTCTAGCGGCACCAAAAAATCTTTTGGGTCTTTGAAGAGCATTTGCATCAACTCCGCCTGTTAAAACTTTTCCTGAACTTGGTACTACGGCATTATAAGCTCTACCCAGTCTAGTTATTGAATCCAATAGTATCACTACATCTTTTTTGTGCTCTGTTAATCTTTTTGCCTTTTCAATAACCATTTCAGCAACTGCAACATGACGTTGGGCAGGTTCGTCAAAAGTTGAGCTTATAACTTCTCCTTTAACTGTTCTCTGCATGTCCGTAACTTCTTCGGGTCTTTCATCAATTAAAAGAACCATTAAATAACACTCTGGATGATTTGCTGTTATAGAGTTCGCAATACTTTGCAAAATCATTGTTTTGCCCGCTTTTGGGGGTGATATAATTAATGATCTTTGTCCTTTTCCAATTGGACTAACTAAATCAATCAATCTTGGAGTAAGATCTTGTTTTTTTTCAATTTTATTTGTTTCTACCTCCATAACCAATTGTTTGTTTGGATATAAAGGTGTTAAATTATCAAAAGCAATTTTATGCTTAAATTTATCGGTTTCTTCAAAATTAATTTTACTAACTTGCAATAGAGCAAAATATCTCTCACCATCTTTGGGAGATCTTATCGGCCCTTCAACTGTATCGCCTGTTCTTAAACCAAATCTTCTAATTTGACTTGGACTAACATATATATCATCTGCTCCTGGAAGATAATTTGACTCCATGGCTCTAAGAAAACCAAAACCATCCTGAAGCAATTGCAATACGCCTCCACCGGTAATCTCCTCTCCTTTTTCTGCTAATTTCTTTAAAATCGCAAAATAAATTTCCTGTCTTCTTAATGTGCTTGCGTTTTCAATTCCTAATTGTTCTGCTTCCGTAATTAGTGTTTCAGAATTTTTTTGTTTTAATTCTTGAATATTCATGTCGGGATTTTCTTTGTTAGATACACCAAATATATATACTGAACTTTAAATTTCAACCCTATAAAGGCTTAAATATTATTATAAATACTATAAATATAAGCAAAACAGTAGGAATTTCATTGATTGTTCTGAAAAATTTTGATGATTTCATGTTGGTTCTTGATTTGAGTGATTTTAAACATTTTCCGAGATATTCATGATAGATTGACATTAGTATTACCAAAATTAATTTAATCTGCAACCACAAGTATGAAAAGGTTTCAAAACCAATGATATAAATTAATGTGATTCCAAATAACCAAGTCAAAATCATTGCTGGTCTCATTATGTAGAAATACAATCGCTTTTCCATAATTTCAAATACATCTGTTGTTTCTCTTTTTTCTAAGTTTTCTACATGATAGACAAATATTCTTGGCAGATATAACAATCCTACCATCCAAGATATAAATGCGATTAAGTGTAAAGACTTAAGTAATAAATAAAAATTCATAATTTAGCTCAAACAAGGACATTTAATATAATTTGATGGGCATTTGTTTTGGGGAGAGTAGAGACTATCGGTAAATTTGTGGTCTTCTTTATATAAAATAAGATCGGACAAACAATCTATAAAATCTTCATTGATGCCTAAAGCTTCTATTCTTGTATAGTTTTCACAACCATTTTTTTTAGCTAATTTTTCATATTTTATATCTAGTTCTACCAATGTTTCGGAATGTTCGGAAACAAATGCTATTGGCACAATAACCAAATGTTTTTTGAGGTTGGAATTTTTTATAATAATATCTTCTGTTGAAGGACCAATCCATTTTATCGGACCAACTCTACTTTGATAGCTTAAAATATAATCAACACTACTTTTTTCATTAATTTCTTCCATAATTTTTTTTACACTTTGTTCAACCTGCCATTGATATGGATCCCCTTTTTTAATATTTTTTTCAGGAAGTCCGTGTGCTGAAAAAATTAATTTGAAATTTTGTAACCCTTTAATTTTATCTTTAATTAAATTTGAATGTGCTTTTATAAATTTAGTGTCTTGAGAATAACAACAAATTGTCTTTGTATTTATTTTTAAATCATTTTTATCGGCAATCCCTTCCCATTCTGATAAAGAAGATCCAGATGTCGCTGCTGAGTATTGGGGATACAATGGAAGTAAAATTATTTCCGATGGATTAAAATCTTTTACTAATTTTACAGTTTCCGATGCTCTTGGGTGCCAACACCTCATTGTAATAAAAACTCTATAATTAGAGTCTTTTTGTTTAGTATTTAAAGATTTTTCTAAAGAATTTGCCTGGTCTTGTGTTGTCTTTAGTATGGGAGAAGAACCTCCAATTTCCCTATATATGTCTTTTGCAACCGGAGTACGTTTTTTTGAAATAATTTTGGCTAAAGGATACCTTAAAAATAATGGTAAATTTAATATAGCAGAATCATTAAAAAGGTTAAATAAAAAGGGTTCGACATTATCTAAATTGTCTGGTCCTCCCAAATTAAATAATATTACTGCTTTTTTCATTTGAAATTCCTTACAATATGGATCAATTCTTGAACCATGTCCAATTTTGTTTCAGGTAAAATTCCATGTCCCAAATTAAATACATAAGGATGATCTTTAAAAATATTCAAATATTTTTCTGTTTGTTTTTTTATATTGTCTTTGTCTGACAATAGGATTTTGGGGTCTAATCCTCCTTGAACTGGTATGTCTATATCGTTAACTATTTTTTTTGGGTCTACTTCATAATCAATGCTGATCATGTCTGGTTTAACTATATCGCAAAAATTTTTATAATCTTTAATTCCTCTTGGAAAACAAATTACTGGTACGCCTAGTTTTTTTGTATATTCAACAATATTTAATGTTGGAATATAAATAAATTCTGGAATTTTTTTTTCTAATAAGCCAGCCCAACTATCAAAAATTTGTATAACATTTGCTCCTGCTTCGACTTGATTTTTTATATGAATCTTTAAAAATTTTTCAATAATATTTAACATTTTGTTAATAAATAAATCATCATTAAAAAATATTTTGGATAAATTTTTTTTTGGTGATATTTTATTAATCATGTAAACAAGTATTGTCCATGGTGCGCCGATAAATCCTATTAAATCTCTATTTTTTAATATTTCACTTTTTGA
>CAJXDV010000107.1 GCA_913052435.1 uncultured Pelagibacteraceae bacterium | reverse complement strand
ATGAAGTCAAAAAATATATTGATAAATATTCTAATGAGATAATAGTTATTAAGTGTGGAGGCAGCGTTCTGGTTGATCAAAATTTATTCAAACAATTTATCGAGGATATTTCCGCAATCAATAAATTAAATCTATCAGCAATAGTTATCCACGGTGGTGGCAAAAATATAAAAAAAAAACTTGATAAGCTTAATATAGAATCGAAATTTATTGATGGTTTAAGAGTTACTGACGAAAAAACAATTAAAGTTGTTGAAGAAGCCTTATTAGAATTAAATTATGATATTATAAATAATTTAAACAATCATCAATGCAACACAAAATCAGTAACGCCGAAAAATAATAATGTAATAAAAATAACTCCTGAAAAAAAAGAACTTGGTTTTGTTGGATTCCCAATAGAAATAAACAAGGATAAACTTCTAAATATTATACAAGAAAAAAAAGTGCCAATTTTGGTGCCAATGGGAATGGGTGATGATGGAAAAGTTTATAATATAAACGCTGATATTGCTGCGGGCGCAGTCGCAAAAGAACTTAATTCAAGAAGATTATTGCTAATGACAGATGTTGAAGGAGTGCTTGGTAAAGACAAAAAATTGATCTCCGATATCAATTCTAGCGTTGCAAAACAAATGTTAAAGGAAGGAACTATTTCAGGTGGTATGATACCAAAAATCAATACATGCCTAGATGCTGTAAATAATGGCGTTACGGGTGTTGTAATTGTTGATGGAAGAAAACCTCATTCAATCTTATTTGAGTTATTTTCTGATAAAGGAGCAGGAACACTTATTAGAAAATGAAACAATTAAAAAATATAAAAAATATCTTATTTGATTGTGATGGGGTTTTATATAATGATCTAAAAGCTGTATTTGGTCAAGTTAGCAAAAGGATGACTAATTACATCTCAAAAAAATTAAACCTTGATATTAAAAAAGCAAAAGAGTTACAAACAAATTACTTTCACAAATATAATACAAGTTTAAACGGCTTGATGATCCACCATGATATACCGCCAGAAGATTTCTTGAAAGATGTTCATAACATTGATCTAACTTTTATGAAGAAAGATTTATTTTTAAGAGAAGTACTAGGAAGTTTAAATTTAAAAAAATTTATTTTTACTAATGGAAGTAAAGAGCATGTCGAAAATATAATAAAACATCTAGGTATAGATGATCTTTTTGATGGTATATTTGATATAGTCGATGCTGGATTTCATCCAAAGCCTGAAGCTAAAGCTTTTGATTTAATGATTAATAAATTTAATATAGATCCAAAAGAAACCCTCTATATAGAAGATATAGCGAAAAATTTATCTATTGCTAAAAATCGTGGTAGCACCACTGCTTGGTTAATCAATGATGAATATTGGGGTAAAAAAGAATCAGATAAAGATTTTATAGATTATAAAATTGAAAATCTTTCTTTATTTTTAAAAGAAATCAGGTTATTACAAAATTCTTAGATTTATGAGTATAGAAAATATTATTAATAAAGCTTGGGAAATTAAAGATCAAATTAATCAAAATTCAGATAAATCGATAATTGATTCAATAAATCAAATTCTAGAAGATCTTGATTTAGGAAAACTTCGAGTTGCAGAAAAAATTGATGGAGAATGGATTACTCACCAGCATATTAAAAAAGCAATAATGTTAAGTTTTAGAATTAATGGAATGGAAACTTTGTCAGGACCTTATAGTTCATGGCATGATAAAGCTCATTTGCTAAAAGGTAAAACAGCAGGCTGGACACAAGAGGATTTTTTGAAAGCTGGTTTCAGAATGGTTCCTAACTCACCTGTAAGAAAATTTAGTTATGTGGCTAAGAATGTTGTATTAATGCCTTGCTTTATAAACATTGGAGCATACATTGATTCGGGTACAATGATGGATACGTTCTCAAGAGCAGGTTCATGCTGTCAAATTGGTGAAAACTGTCACATATCTGCTGGAAGCGGAGTTGGAGGGGTATTAGAACCCGCTCAAGCTTTGCCAACAATAATTGAAAAGAATGTTTTTTTAGGAGCAATGTCTGAAGTCGTAGAAGGAGTAATTGTTGGAGAAGGTTCTGTATTAAGTATGGGAATGTATATTGGACAATCAACAAAGATTGTTAATAGAAAGACCGGAGAAATAACTTACGGAAAAATTCCTCCCTACTCTGTGGTTGTTCCTGGATCTTTGCCAGATAAAAACAATCCGTCTGCACCATCGTTATCTTGTGCTGTAATCATTAAGCAAGTAGATGAAAAAACAAGATCTAAAACTTCTATTAATGATTTATTAAGAGAATAAATTAATGAAAAATTACGATGAATTAAAATTAGCCAAAGAGCTAATTAGATTTCCCACTATTAAGACGGAAGACAAGGGTATCATGAGGTTTTTATCCAAAAAATTATCTTCTATAGGATTTAAGTGTAAAATCATAAAAGCAAAAAGTTTAAGTTTAAAACCTAGCTTAAATCTTTACGCAAGATATGGCAAATCAAGACCAAATTTACTTTGGTTAGGTCACTCAGATGTTGTGATGAATCTTGATAATTGGAGTGTTTCACCTTTTAAAGGAGTGGTTAAAAAAGGATATTTGTATGGTCGAGGCTCAGCAGACATGAAGGGAGGTATTAGTTGTTGGATAAGTGCAGTAAGTAATTTTATTAAGAGTAATAAATTTAAAGGATCGCTCTCAATAATAATAGCCGCTGATGAAGAAACTACTGGCTTTGGTACACCTGCGGTAATGAAATACTTAAGAAATAGAAAAGAAAAAATAGATTTCGCTATAGTTGGTGAACCTTCTTCAAATCAAAGTATAGGTGATGAAATTAGAATTGGAAGGAGAGGCTCAATGAATGCAAAAGTAACTATAATAGGGAAAAGTGGTCATACTGCTTTTTTGGGTACTTTCAATAACCCTTGCACTACATTAGGAAAAGTAATTACAAAACTGAAAAGTATAAAACTAGATTCCAAAACTAAATATATGCCAGCTTCTCATTTAGAGATAACTAGAGTGAATGTAGACAATTTATCAGAAAATGTAGTGCCTCAGTCTGCAGAAGCTTATTTTAATGTAAGGTTTAACTCAAAACATAAGTCATCATCACTAAAGAAGAAATTAAATAAGATTATTTCATCTATTGTTAAAAAAAATAAATGTAAATTTAAAATTGAATACACAGTATCTGGTGAAGCTTTTTATACAAAACCAAACAAAGAAATTTATATGATTAAAAAAGTAATTAAAAAAGCTACAAATATATCTACAAAACTTACATGTGGTGGTGGAACTAGTGATAGTAGGTTTTTAGGCAAAATCCCTAGATTAGAGTTGGGTTTAAGAAATACCACTATTCATATGATTAATGAAAGAACCTCAGTTTCTGATATGAAAAAATTATCAAAAATATATTACAATATTTTAGATAATTATTTCATATGAGCAC
>CAJXDV010000106.1 GCA_913052435.1 uncultured Pelagibacteraceae bacterium | reverse complement strand
CCTGTTAAAGATGATGTAAAAGAATATATAAAATTTTTAGCAGATCCAGAAATTTCTATATGGTTGGAAGATGAAGTTCAGAATGAAATTAATTTATTAAATATAGAAAATTATGTACTAAATGGCTGGTTTAGATGGTCAATAGTATATGATAAAAAATTTATTGGAATTTCTGGTTTAGATTTAATTGATTTTAAAAAAAATGTAGCAAGATTTTTTATTGTAATAGGTGAAAAAAAACTTTGGGGAAAAGGTATAGGAACTGAAGTTATAAAAAAAGTTGTTAGACATGGATTCGAAAAATTGAACCTAAGAAAAATTTGTTCCGATTTTTTAACTCCCAATGAAGCAGTAAAAATTATTCATTTAAAAACAGGTTTTAAAGTTGACGGGGCGATAAGAAAGGAGTCATTTAGAAAAGAAAAATGGGTTGATAGAGAAATTTTATCAATTTTCAAGGAAGAGCTTAATTACAACTTATAATTGAACTCATTTTTTATGGATTTCTAGTTTGACATAGATTAATTCAACTAAATTAATTTTGCTTCCTTTTCTTTATATATATATATATTAATAATATAATTTTAGATTGTTTTAAGACTAGAGTTGAGTAACAAAATATGTTTTAATTATTGTTTATTATTTGAGGGAATATGCCATGGGGAATATAAATCTTTTTTTTCGTTATTTAGTAATTAGTTTATTAACTTTATTATTAACTATCTCTGTTTCTATATCCAAAGAAAAAGAAAAAGGTGATACGTTTAAAGAACCAAAAAAAATAGGCACTTTAGCAAAAAAGGCAGAGACTATATTCATGAAAGGTGACTGGATAGGCGCCAGAAAGTATTTGGTAAAATACCTAGGGAATTTTGAAGTTCCAGAAAAAAGTAATGAAAAAGATTACGAAAACTATAAAGATGCTTTGATATGGTACGGTTGGTCTAATTTCGTACTTGATAATTATTATGGCTCGATGGCCACATTTAGAAAACTAGATGAGCTTAGATCGGAAGATCCAAAGAACGATTTTGATGGTTATATAGGAATTGCTTGGAATAGCGTTAAATTAGGTGATTTTAAAACAGGCATTGAATACGCGGAGAAAGCTATTGAGGTTGGTGATAATTCACTGAATTGGCAAGCCCATGATACTTTGGCTTGGATAGCTATTAAGGAACAAAGATATGATGATGCAAGAGAATATATAAAGAAAGCAAACAAAGCAACTAATGCAGAGTGGAGTCTTAAATTAAAAGATTCCGCAATTACCGAAGGTTGGGTAAATGTTTTTGAAAATGATTGGAAAAAAGCTGTCAAATCTTTTAAGCAAGGTTTAACTAGAGACGCAGATTGTTTCTTTTGTAATGATGGTCAAGCAAGATTTCATATAGCAGAGGCAGCAAAATATTTAATAGAAAAGGACGAAAAAAAAGCAATAAAAGAATATAAAAAAGCTTTAAAACAAGCTTTAAAAGGTGCCAAAGTAGTAAGACATAACAGTGGTATAGTAACTTTAGTTGATACCGCACTTTACGGCATTGGGGATTCAAAAACTTCTATAAAAACGTATCAAACCTTAGCTAAGCAATGGAAAAAAGATCCCTTGTATTATGCAAAATTAGGATACGCTTATATGGCTGCTGAAGAATATGATAAAGCAGAAAAACAATTTAATGAAGCATTAGCTAGGCAACCGGGATATTATTTAGCAACATCTGGACTTTCGGCATTAAAATCTACAAAGAGAATTTTAGTAAAAGAAGGTTGGGAACTATACTACAAAGGAAAATACAAAGAGGGACAAAGTTCTTGCGAAGGAAAAATTAAAGACGCAAAAAAAGACAAAAACCCTGCCGCACACGATTGTATTGGATGGAATTTGCTGGCACAACAAAAATATAATGATGCAGCTAATTCATTTAAATCTGCTTTAGAAATAGATCCTTCCTTTTATTTTTCGTCAAGTGGATTACAAACGGCACAAAGAAACCAATTAGTAAATTATAATGAAGCATGGTCTTTAATTAATGTTGGAAGTTTTGATAGAGCTGAAGAAAGATTAACAAAAGCAGAAGCTAAAGTTGATGCAGATTTGAAATTTTTAATTGATGATGCAAGAGCATGGATTAAATTTTACAAAAAAGATTATGAAGGTGCCAAAGCAGATTTTGATAAAATAGTTAAAGCTAATGATAAAGCATATGGTTCTTATAAAGGATTAGCTTATATAGCGATGGAAAAGAAAGATTTTGCTAAAGCAGCAGAAGACTTAACAAAATCATTAAACCTTAACCCTTATCAAGCTGTAGGAGATTACATATTTCCAGTAAATAAAATGCAAGAGGCTGGTCAATGGGAGAAATCTAAATATATACTAGAACTTGGACAAAAAATTTATCCTTATTCTGCGGATATACAGTATTTATTAGCTAAAGCTTTCAAAGAATTAAAAGACGTAACAACCGCCGAGCAAAAACTTGTAATAGCCGCTTCTCTAGCACCTGCTTATATCGAACCTGTGGTTGATGAATTAGGATTATCTCCTGAAAATATAAAAGACGCGTATTATTCAATAGGGTGGTCTATGTATTATATAGGTAAATTCGATGATGCAGAAAAAAGATTCAAAAAATATTTTGATAATGGAGGGAATTACTATGTTGCTTATAACGGTTTGGGATTAACTAAACTTTATCAAAAAAATTATTCTGAATCTGAAGAATATTTTAATAAAGCAATGGAAGTGAGAAAAAGCACAGAAGGATTAGAAGAGTTAGAATATTTAGATGCAGAAGCATATTCAGGTTTAGGCTGGGCGAAATATAACCAAGATAAATTTAAAGATGCTAAAAAATATTTTGATACGGCACTAGAAAAATGGCCATACTATATAAAAGCTACTAGCGGATTAAATACATTGCAGTATAGAAAAAGAGATATAGTCCAAGAAGGTTGGAAGATTTACTATGAAGCTTTTAAAGAAAAAACAGCAGAAGATGCTAAAGCAAAATACAAGGAAGCTTTAGATTCTTGTTCTGCTAAACTAGCAGAAGCGGAAAAATCAAAAAATCCTGCAGCTCAAGATTGTGTTGGATGGATGAATTTAGCACTTGAAAAAAGTGGTGATGCTAAAAAAGCATTCGAAGCAGCTTTAAAAATTGATAAAACGTTTTGGTATTCAAGTTCTGGGCTTATACAAGCCAAGAGATCAGGTTATACTTTGTACAATAAAGCATTTTATTTAGCTAATAGTAGCCTGTACATAGAAGACGATGCAAAACGTGAAGAACAACTAAGTAAAGCATCTGAATTATTTAAAAAATCAAGAGATGAAATTAAAGAAGAAGATTGGAAATGGTTAGTTGATGATGGTGAAGCTTGGGTTGCGTATTACAGAAAAGACTATGACACTGCTAAAAAAGGTTTTGAAACAGTTATAAAAAAACAAGAAAAAGCTT
>CAJXDV010000105.1 GCA_913052435.1 uncultured Pelagibacteraceae bacterium | reverse complement strand
AAATTTCAGAGAACATTTTAAAAATGTCTGGATTCCCAAAAGTTGAACTAAAAAATATTGATTTTAATAAATTATACAATCAAAAATTAAGTTAGAAGAAATTTTTCTTAAGATTTTTTTTAAGAAATTCATTATGCTTCTTGTGCTCACTAGATGATGGTTTAATTATTTTTTTTGAATAAAGAATATTAGACTCAAGTGTAACATTTTTGTTTTCATTTAAACTAGAAAAATTCAAAGTTGGCTCTCTTTGATCTAATAAATTTATATAAACTTTTGAAAGTAGTTCGCAATCAATCAAAGCTGTGTGTTTTTTTCTTCTAGAATTATCGATTCTAAATCTTTTACAAAGAGCATCTAAACTTATGGCTGATCCTGGAAATTTATTTCTGGCTATATCAAGTGTATCAATAATGTGGGTATTGCTAATTTTTTCCCCCCCTATTAAAGAAAGTTCGTTGTTTAAATGTGCAATATCAAATTCAGCATTATGAATTACAATTTTTTTATTTTCAATAAATAATAAAAAATCGTCGGCAATTTCAACAAATTTTTTTTTATCTGATAGAAAATCATCTGAATAACCATGAATTTTAAATGCATTTTCAGATACTTTTCTTTCTGGGTTTAAATAACAATGAAATATTTTTTTTGTTGGGACCAAATCGTCTAGTTCTATACATCCTATTTCAACTATTCTGTGGCCATCTTGAACTGATAAACCCGTGGTTTCTGTATCAAGTACTATTTCTTTCATTTAAAATCTGATATTTAATTAATTTAACATTCTTTTTTACTGTTGAAAATTTAAAGTTATTTTTGATTATATAGTCAGATAAATTTTTTTTTAATGTTAGTGGTTTTTGAAGTTTTCTGAAATTATCAGTTATTTTATTATTGTAATTTGTTCTTTTTTTTAATCTTTTGTTTATCTTTTGCCTTTTTGCATCAACAAAAATTAAGATAAAATTTTTATCGTTTATTTTATTTTCAATCAACAATGGAATATCTAATATTACCATTTTACTTTTTATATTTTTTTTTAAAAAATTTTTCATTCTTTTGTTAACGATTGGGTGAACAATATTAATAATTTTTTTTAGATTTTTTTTATTTTCTATTATTGCTTTACTTAATTCTTTTTTTTTAATTGGATAAGATTTCACATATTTGGGCAATTTCTTTTTTAATTTTAAAAAACAAGATTTATTGGTTTTATAAATATTGCTTACTTCTTTGTCGGCATTAAATACTGGATAACAAAAACGTTTCGCTACAAAACTTTTTCCTGAACCTATATCCCCTAATAATCCAATTTTAATCATTAATCTAATAGTTTTATGATTTCATCATTTATTTCTGGCAATAATTTGTGCCAAATAGTGAATGCTTGACGTGCTTGATAAATAAACATCATCTTTCCATTCCCTGTTTTATTTCCATATTCTTTGGCTTTTTTTAAAAAATTCGTTTGTTGTGGATTATAAATTACATCATAAAAAAATTTATTAGAGCCCATTTTTGAATAATTCAATTTTATTTCGTCTTCTTCCTTAAGACCAATGCTTGTAGCATTAATAATCATATCAAAATTAGGAACATTTCCCCATGCAACTATATCTAAATCTTTAAAAGATTTTTTTAAATTTTCCGCTTTTTTTTTAGTTCTATTGCTCAGAATAATTTTTGAAACTTTCATTTTATTAAGAGCTAAAATCATAGAAGAAACAACTCCACCTGCTCCCAAAATAAGAACTTTTTTATCTTTAACATCGTATTTAAAATATCTTAAGCCTAGTTCGAAACCCGCTATGTCAGTATTATGACCAATGATTTTACCACTTTCTAGATAAATAGTATTTACTGATTGTGACTCATTTGCTTCGAAACTCAATTTATCTATAAAAGGAATAATTGATTTTTTAAATGGCATAGTTACATTTATTCCATTAATTTTTTCGTTTTTAATATCAGAAATTATGTCTTTTATATCGCTCTCATTAACTTGTTTTTTGTCATAAATTGCATCAATATTATTTTTTTTAATCCAATAGTTATGCAGCTTGGGCGATAAAGAATGTTCTATTGGATTTCCTATTACTAAATATTTTTTCATTGTTTTTTATATTTCATAATTTTTTAAATATTCTTTTATTTTTTTAACTGGTAAACCCATAATTGTATCTTCATCGCCCTCCATTTTTGAAAATAAGTTTCTTCCTTCTCCTTCAATTTGATAAACATTATAGGCGTATAGAGCTTCATCCTTTATTTTTGATAGATATTCTATAAGTTGTTGATCGGACATCTCTTTCATTGTTAATGCTGCTTTGTCAGTATAATTCCAAATTATTGATCCATTTTTTGAAATACATGCTGAACTTATTAAACAATGTTTTTTTCCATTTAATTTATTTAATATCTCTAAAGCATTATCTCTATTTGAGGGTTTTGATATTATGTCACCATTTAAATCTATAACGCTGTCAGCTCCTAATACTAATTCTCCATTAAATTTTTCGCTTACTTTATTAGCTTTCAATTCAGCTAAATTTTTAGATATAATTTCAGGAGATGCTCCCTCATATAAAAGACTTTCTTTTACTGGCTCTTCATCAATATTGGATGACACAACCAAACATTTGATACCATTTTTTTCTAAAATCTCTTTTCTTGCTTTGCTCTTAGAGGCCAAAATTATACTAGTCATTTTTTTTATTCTTTATTTCATAAATTTTAATAATTGAAGCAGCCGTTTCTTCGACAGACTTTCTGGTTACATCAATAGTCGGCCATTGATTTTTTTTAAATAATTTTTTTGAATTTTCTATTTCTTTTATAATTTTATCTATATTTACATAATCTGTGTTTTCGTTTTCCTTTAAGGATGAAAGTCTATTTTTTCTAATATCGTGTAGTCTTTCAGCTTCGAATGTTAGGCCAACTACACAAAGTTTAAAATTCTTATTAAGGATTTTTTCTGGAATAGATTTATCGTTTATTATTGGAATATTAGAAGCTTTATAACCTCTATTTGCAAGATAAATAGATGTTGGTGTTTTGCTGGTTCTGCTTACACCAAGAAGTATAATGTCTGATTTTTCAATATCATCAGTTTGGTTACCATCATCATGATTCATTGTAAACTGTATAGCTTCAATTCTATCATAATATTCTTTATTCAACGCGTGTTGTCCGCTGGGTTCGTGTGTTGCTTTCTGGTTTAAAATTTTAGAAAAATTTAATATAAGATCTCCCAAAACTCCAAAACAAGGAATATTTTTTTTAATTGATTGATCTGCAAGAAATTTAGCTAATTTACTATTAACAATAGTATATAAAATTATTGGGTTTCTTTTTTTTTTTGCATCTTCTAAAATCTTAAGTATTTGATTTTCGGTTCTTGTGAATGAAAAATGATTTGATTCATATTCGAAGTTGTTAAATTGTGCTTTTAAAGCCATAAATATTCTATCTATGGTTTCGCCGGTGGAATCCGA
>CAJXDV010000104.1 GCA_913052435.1 uncultured Pelagibacteraceae bacterium | reverse complement strand
GATCTTCCTTGGCCTGAAAACAAAAATTTTGCAAATAAATGTAAAAAGAAATCAATTAGTTTTATACAATTATTATCTCCGACAACATCTAAAGAAAGATTAATAAAAATAATTAAAGACTCCCATGATATGATTTATTATATCAGCATGCTTTCAACGACTGGGGGTAAACTAAAAGTATCACCAAAACAAATACTTATTAATTATAATAAAATAAAGAAAATTGATCGTAAAAAAAACTGTGTAATCGGTTTTGGAATCACTGATAAAACTATTTCAAAATTAAAAACTGCTGATGGATTAGTAGTTGGAAGCGCTATTTGCAAAGAAATAACTAAAAGTTTAAATAATAGACAAAATATTGTCACAAATGTAAGTAAAGTAGTAACTAGATTGAAGAATAAAATTTCATGAATTGGTTAACAAAAGCAATAAACTTTGGTGAAAAAATTAAAAAGGTCTTAAAAAAAAGACCTTCAAAAGAAGAAATTGAAAATTCTGATTGGACGAGTTGTTGTAAAGGTCCAGTATTAAAAAAAGATTTAGAAGAAAATTTCTTTGTATGTAATTCTTGTGGAAAACACCATCGAATTACTTGTAAACAAAGATTTGATATAATTTTTGGAAAAAATGCATATCAAATTTTAGAAACACCAAATCCAGCAGAAGATCCATTGGAGTGGATTGATACAAAATCATATAAAGATAGATTAAAAGCAGCTAGAAAAAAAACCAATCAAAACTGTGCCGTGATGATTGTAAAAGGAAGAATAAATGGAATTGAAATTACAGCTGGAGCAATTAATTTCGAATTTATTGGAGGTTCAGTTGGAGCCGCAGAAGGTGAAGCAATAATTTATGGTGTACAACATGCAATAGACAATCAAACACCTTATGTATTCTTTCCATGTGGTGGTGGCCAAAGAATGTTCGAGTCACCTATTGCTTTAGCAAACATGACTAGAACTACGCTTGCAATAAATGAACTTAAAAAAAATAACCTACCTTATTTAGTTTGCTTTACTGATCCAACCGCAGGAGGAATTACAGCATCATTTGCAATGCTAGGTGATATTCATTTTGCAGAACCGGGATGCTTGATAGCATTCGCTGGTAAAAGAGTAATTCAGGCAACAGTAAAGGAAGAACTAAGTCCAGACTTTCAGACTGCTGAATTTGTCGAAAAACATGGATTTGTTGACCGAGTTGTTCACAGAAAAGATTTACAAAAAGAAATAAGCAGCCTTTTATCAATATTGCTTAAGAAAAATTCTGAGGTAAATTCAGAAGACATAAATGAAACTTCAGACAATATTGAAACGTTTACAAAAGCTGCATCCTAAAGAAATTGATTTAAGCTTAAATCGAATTCAAAATCTTTGCAAAAAATTGGGTAATCCTCAAGATCATTTAAAATGTATTTCAATTGTAGGTACCAATGGAAAATACTCAACAATTCAAGCTATAAGAGCAATTCTTAAAGAGGCTAATATAAATTGTAATATCTACACAAGTCCTCATATCCAAAAGATAAATGAAAGATTTGTCTATAATGATGAAGAAATTTCTGACGAAAATCTTGTAAAATTATTGGTTGAAGTAGAAGAAATTAATGCAGGTGAACCTATTACTTATTTTGAGATATTGACTGCAGCTTACTTTTATCATGCTAAAAATTTTAGTAATAATATTAACCTTATTGAAAGTGGTTTATTTTACCGATTTGACGCAACAAACATTGTTAAAGAAAATTTAGCAAGTGTTGTTACCGCTATAGGCTTGGATCATTTAGATTGGCTTCCTGAAAGTGAAAGAACAGTAGAAAAAATAGTTTTTGAAAAAACTTCGTCTTTATTAAATTCAAATATTATTGTGGCTAAACAAAGTTCAAAAGAAACTTTAGATATTATAAAAAAAACTATCTCAGCAAACAAATCAGATAAAACTATTTTTAATGAAGAATTTAGTTATTCAATAAACGAAAATGGATTTATTTATTATGAGGATAAATTAGGTGGTTTAATACTTCCTAAACCAAATTTACCGGGTGATTTTCAAGTTGATAATGTTGCAACCGCTATAGCAACTTTAAGAAAGTTAGATTTAAAAATAGAAGATGAACATATTAAAACTGGGATAACTAAAATTAAAAGTATTGGAAGATTTCAGGAAATTAAAAATGGCAAAATTAAAGACTTATGTAAAAAAAACAAAATTTTTGTTGATGGATCGCATAATCCGCTTGGAGCTAAAGTATTGAATGAATATTTAGAGAGTTTAAATTGTGATAAACATATAATTCTAGGTATGATGGCTAACAAAGACCATAACGAATATATGAGTTATTTTAAGAATGTCTCATCATTAACAACAATCGATATTCCTAATCAACCTAACGCAATTAAAGGCAAAGCACTAAAAGAAAAATTAAATGAATTTCCGAATACTCAATTCAAAGAATCAATACAAGATGCCATTAAAGCAATCTCTTCTTCAGAAAATGATATTATTCTAATTACAGGATCTTTATATCTTGCTGGTGAAGTTTTAAACTTAAATTAAATATTTTCTTTTATCCATGAAACAATATCAGACTTAGATGTTGCACCAACTTTAGTTGATTTTAACTCTCCATCTTTAAACAATAACATTGTTGGTATTCCTTTTATTCCATATTTTGTTGGAGTGTTTGGTTCATCATCAATATTATGCTTTGCTATTGCAATTTCGTTGGTCATTTCATCAGATATTTCTTCTAATGTTGTACCAATCATTTTACATGGACCACACCATTCTGCCCAAAAATCAACTACAATTGGCTTTGAAGATTTTAAAACTTCTGTATCAAAATTTTCGTCTGTTACTTTTACTGTCGCCATAAGATTTATATATTAGTAAATTTATTTAATTCAACTAGTAAAAAAAAAATATTGAAATTATCCACATTAAGCATTTTCATATTTTTTTTGTATTGACATTACATAATCATTTAATTCATCTAAAAATTTTAACTTTTCTTGATCGTTTTCATTAGAATATTTATCTCTCAAAGTATCGATTTCTGTAAAACAAGTTGGAACTGTCCACCATTTTTCTCTTCCTTGACTTAAAATTCTTTTCGCTATTCCTTTCTTAATAGATTTAAACATATCTAAAGGTAATACATCTGGTGCTTCTTGATAAATTATTTTTTTCCCAAATCCTACAAGTCTTTTATCATCAAATTTATCCAACAAACTTAGCTTATCTTTCCAAGATGCAGCATGCCAGGCATGAAAAAGAGCAGTATCTTTGTTTGATGTAAATTTATTATAAATACTTTCTTCAGCATAAATATCTTCTTGAGATTTTAATTGTTCTTTTTCTTCTGCTATCTCCCTTAATGCTGTAAGAATATTTTGTGAGAACTTTTCATTTTCTTTAACTAATTTAGCTCTTTTCTTAATTAAATTTGGATCCATGGCATTGTATGGTTCTGCTTTCATACCATATTCAACATCAATAATTATTGGTGCTTTATTAGATCTAATTGTTCTTAAAAATTTTGGTGTTTTTTTCATTTCTACTTTTAATTCATTAATTG